>JAITPL010000035.1 GCA_031289445.1 Tannerella sp. | reverse complement strand
TCATATCAAAAAAATTTCCTACCTTTGCAGTTCAAAAATCAATAACAAATACAAATCCTATTAAATATTTATAAGCATGGCAAATAAGACTGAAGCCAAAGTAGAAAAGAAAGATGCTGCAAAGAAGCCGGCTGCTACCGCCACAAAGGCTAAGACTGCGTCCGCAAAAGCAACTCCTGCCAAAGCGGTAACAAGCAAACCGGCGGCAAGTAAACCGGCGGCTAAAAAACCGGCAGCCAAAGCAGTTCCGGCGCCCAAGGCAGCTCCAAAGAAATCCGTTGCAGAGATCAAAGCATCTCAGATTGCCGAAATAGCGCAGGATTCATCAGCGGTAGGCGGTAAGGAAACGAAAGGCATCTCTGTCGAAGATAAACTGAAACTGTTGCTTCAACTGCAACTGGTTGTTTCCGAGATCGACAAGATAAAAACTCTGCGCGGCGAACTTCCGCTCGAAGTGCAAGACCTTGAGGACGAGATAGTCGGCCTCAAGACACGTCTTGACAATTATCAGAAAGAGATTCACGATTTCGAGAACAGCGTATTAGTTCAGAAGAACCAGATTTCGGAATCCAAGTTGCTGATAGACAAGTACAAAACGCAGCTGGAGCAGGTACGCAACAATCGCGAGTTCGACAACCTCTCGAAAGAGGTTGAGTTTAACGAGCTTGAAGTAGAATTTTCGGAGAAAAAAATCAAGGAATTTAACGCTTCAATCCGTCAAAAGAAAGACAGCATAGCCGCCTGTAAGGAGACGCTCGAAGGGCGCAAGCTCGACCTTGAGCAGAAGCAAAAAGAGCTTCATGATATTGTTTCGGAGACACGTCTTGAGGAAGACAAGCTGCGGGAGAAGGTGAAATCTTTCGAAGAGAAAATCGAATCGCGATTGCTCAACGCTTTCAAACGTATTCGCAAAGGCGCACGCAACGGTCTGGCCGTGGTCAATATCGAGCGCGACGCATGTGGAGGTTGTTTCAACAAAATACCGCCACAGAAGCAGATGGACATCAAATTGCGCAAAAAAATCATCGTTTGCGAATATTGCGGGCGCATTATGCTTGATCCTGAACTTGCTACTGCTACTGCAACGGCTAAATAAATCCATAAGGGTTGATTAGAACTGTACGGACATATATTGAGACAAATCACCTGCTGAGCTTTGACAAACCTGTTATAACAGGCTTCAGCGGAGGGGGCGATTCTGTCTCTTTATTGTTTATACTCAAGCAATTAGGCTATGATTGCATTGCGGCTCATTGCAACTTTCATCTTAGAGGCGACGAATCCGACCGTGACGCCGCGTTTTGCAGGACCTTTGCGGAAGAGCAGGGTATAAGGTTTGAGCAGACCGATTTTGATACCGAAGCCTATTCGTCAAGGCATCACATATCGGTAGAGATGGCAGCCAGAGCGTTGCGCTACGAATGGTTTGAGGCATTAAGGCAAAAGTACGGCGCACAGGCGATTGCCGTTGCTCACCATGCCGACGACAACGCCGAAACCATGCTTTTGAACATTATCAGAGGCACAGGCATACGCGGAATGCGTGGTATGTGTCCTCAAAATGCTTGTGTAGTGCGTCCGCTGCTATGTGTTGACCGCACGCAGTTGAACACGTTCATCGCAGAAAACGGTTTACATTTCGTTAGCGACAGTTCCAACCTTTCGGAAGAGTACGCGCGTAACTATTTGCGTCTTAGGCTGTTACCCATGATGGAAGAAATCAACCCTTCGGTCAGAGCGGCTCTTGCCCGTACAGCCGAACATCTTGCCGACGTCGAAGCTATCTATCTAAGCGTTATTGATGATGCGGCAAAAAAAATACTGCGGACTACCGGCGACGAAGAGTTTACAATCATGATTGAAGACCTGATGCAGACCGCAGTTCCCAAAACCGTTCTGTACGAACTGCTTCACAAATACGGCTTTACCCGCACTGAATCCGAAGCCGTTTTTCGCTCGCTCGACGGACAATCGGGAAAAATATTTTATGCTCACAAAACAGGGTTAAGGCTTATAAAAGACCGTAATAAGCTGATAATCAGCAGACCCGCAGAAGACATTGAGTATATTGTCGAGGATGAGGCCTCGGATATGGACAATCTTCCGGTCGGATTATCAATCACAAAAACGCCTGTCAATAAGCATTTTGTGATCGACAAAACGCCTTCGACCGCGTCCTTCGACTGCGAGAGCATCAGATTCCCGCTCACTTTGCGCAAATGGAGAGCCGGAGACCGGTTTGTGCCTTATGGGATGAATGGATTTCAGAAACTTAGCGACTTTTTTTCCGACCGCAAATACAGTCTTGCCGACAAGGAGAAAACATGGATACTTTGCAGTGGTGATGCGATAATTTGGATAGTAGGCGTTAGAACGGACAACCGTTTTCGTATCAAAAATACGACAAAAATTGCACTTATCATAAATTTTAAGGAAAAAAAATTGCACTTATGAAAAATAAATACTACCTTTGCAGCGCATTTAGACCTGAAAATAGCTAAAACAGACTCAATCAATCAAATCAAATACAATCCGTTTTTTAGAAATAAGTGTATGCTTACATCTCACTAAATTATATATAAGTAATTAAAATTCAACACATTATAAGAATATGCAGAAATACAACATTCTTGAATTAAACAAAAAAGAACTTCCTGAATTGCAGGAAATCGCAGAGACTTTAGGAATCAGTAAGACCAAGTCGCTGCCCAAAAACGAGTTAGTTTACAAAATCCTTGACGAGCAAGCCATTTCGTATGCCGGCCAGCAAGTCGAAAAAGAAGCGAGGAAAAGAGAGCAACGTACTCAACTAGTACCTAAGCAGAAGTTGGACGTTGCCAAGGAAGACGGCGATGCTTCGGGCAAAGCCGAAGATCCGGCCAAGCGTAGAGGTAGAGGACGTCCTCCCAAAGTCAACGCGGACGCTTCGAACAAGTCAGGAGGCAAACAGGAGACAAAGCCTTCGGAAGTTGTCGGCGCAACTATAAACCGCGCCGCCGACAAAGACAAGCTCGAAAAAGCCATCGAGACGCTGCCGGTTAAACAGGAACAGGCATTGCCCGCTACTGCTGCGCCCATAGAGACACTGGCTAAAGAGGTTGCGCCGTCAGCTGCGCCACCTGCCGAGGCTCTCGCACCGCAAGCGCCTGCCGGCGAGAAATTGAAAGGCAAGCGCGGACGTCCTAAAAAGGATAAAACGCCCGCCACCAATCAGGAGCAGAAAGTAACGCAACCGATGAAAGTTCAGTTCGGACCGGTAAAGAAAGACAACGCTGCGGAAACCGTTCCGCCTGCTGCCGAGCCGGCCAAACCGGCGCCGGCTGAAACGCAGGAAAACAAGCCCCGTTCGTTTGAGCCTAAGCGTATTATCTTTAGACACAGCGATGAGGCTGGCTCGGTTTTAGACCAGGTCATTCCTATTGCCATCGATACGGCCAACAAACCTCAAGCCGCCGGTAATATTCCAAACCCCGCTCCCATCCTGCCGACGGCCGTCAAACAGCCTGTAGCGCAACCGCAAAATCCAAACAAGAATAAAAATCCAAACTCAAATCCAAACCAAAACCAAGCGCCCAAGCAACAGCAACAGCAACAGCAGCAACCCAACAATGTACAGCCCAACAACGTACAGCCCAATAATCAATATGATTTTGAGGGCATTTTGATTGGAAGCGGCGTTCTCGAAATCATTCAGGAGGGATACGGATTTTTGCGTTCTTCAGATTTCAACTACCTCTCTTCGCCCGATGACATCTATGTTTCGCTGGCACAAGTGAAATTGTTTGGATTGAAGACCGGCGACCTTGTTTCAGGCCCTATCCGTCCGCCAAAAGAGGGTGAAAAATATTTCCCTCTCGTCAAGGTTGAAAAGATTAACGGCCGCGTGCCGGAAGAAGTGCGTGACCGCGTGCCGTTCGACCATCTGACGCCGCTCTTCCCCGATGAAAAATTTATGCTCACAGCGCAGAGGTCGTCCAAAGTGTATGACCAGATATCTGTGCGGGTAGTAGATTTGTTCTCGCCTATCGGCAAAGGACAACGTGGTCTTATAGTAGCTCAGCCCAAGACAGGTAAGACAATGTTACTCAAGGATATAGCAAACGCGATTGCGTATAATCATCCTGAAGTTTACATGATGGTTTTGCTAATTGACGAGCGCCCCGAAGAGGTAACGGATATGGCGCGAAGCGTTGACGCCGAGGTTATTGCATCGACATTCGACGAGCCTGCCGAGCGCCACGTAAAGATAGCCGACATAGTCCTCAATAAGGCCAAACGCATGGTCGAATGCGGGCATGACGTATGTATCCTGCTTGATTCAATCACACGCCTCGCACGTGCGTACAATACCGTACAACCGGCTTCAGGCAAGGTGCTTTCGGGCGGTGTTGACGCCAATGCCTTACAGAAACCCAAACGTTTCTTCGGCGCTGCACGTAATATAGAGAACGGCGGCAGTCTGACTATCCTCGCAACGGCTCTGACCGAGACCGGCTCGAAGATGGACGAAGTTATCTTTGAGGAGTTTAAGGGTACAGGCAATATGGAGTTGCAACTCGACCGCAAACTGTCGAACAAACGTATCTATCCGGCTGTAGATATCATTGCTTCGAGCACCCGCCGCGACGACCTCCTGCAAGACCAGGCGATAGTCAACCGCATGTGGGTTCTTCGCAAATATCTCTCGGATATGAACTCAATCGAAGCGATGGAGTTTGTTAAGAAACAGATGGAAAACACTGTGGATAACATGGAGTTTCTCGCCTCAATGAACGGATAGCAGTGGTGGGGCTTGCCCCCACCCAAAAGTTAGAATTTAGATAGGGTTAAGAGCGCTTTATTATATGCTCCGACGAGGTCGTTCATCACTTCGGCAACGCTTTCTTCGGCTCGTAGCAGCGAGGCTATTTGCCCTATCTCTATTTGCCCTTCCGTCATATCACCCTCAAAGATACCGCGTTTGGCGCGTCCTTTGCCAAGCAGTTCCAGCAACTCCTCCGGCGAAGCGCCGCGACTCTCGGCTTCCTCAACCATATCCTTGAATACGCTCTTCACCATCCGCGTAGGCGATAACTTCTTCAGCAGCAGTTTGGTATCGCCCTCTTCAAGATTGAGGCATAGACGTTTGAAGTTCTCATGCGCCGAGCTTTCTTTTGTCAGCGCAAAGCGTGTACCTATCTGCACTCCGTCGGCGCCCAGCGCTTGAGCCGCAAGTATGGCTTCACCCGTACCGACGCCGCCCGCCGCAATCAGAGGCAGTGAAATGACGCGACGAACAGCCGGAATAAGGCACATCGTTGTAGTCTCCTCGCGACCGTTATGACCGCCAGCCTCAAAGCCTTCGGCTACTACCGCATCAACGCCCGCATCCTCGCATTTCTTGGCAAAGCGCGAACTGCTGACTACATGCACTACTTTCACTCCGTTTTCGTGCAACACACCTGTCCATATCTTGGGATTTCCCGCCGAAGTGAAAACTATCCCTACCTTTTCGGCGATAAGGATATCGATAACTTTCTCTATTTCGGGATACATCAGAGGGACGTTCACACCGAAAGGGCGCTCGGTTGCGGCGCGGCATTTGCGTATATGCTCCGTCAGAACGTCGGGGTGCATCGAGCCTGCGCCTATCAGACCCAGTCCGCCTGCATTACTCACCGCAGCGGCCAGTCTCCAACCGCTGCACCATACCATTCCACCCTGCACCACAGGGTACTGAATATCAAAGAGTTCACAAATTCTGTTCATAAGTTGATAAAATTCTGTTTATTATAGAACGTAATTATTTCTCATTTATTTGTTTGAAAGTTGATTTATTTTTATATCTTTGCAGCGACTTTTCGGGGTATTAGCTCAGTTGGTAGAGCGTGTGGTTCGCAATCACAAGGTCAGGAGTTCGAGGCTCCTATGCTCCACAATCAACGCTGTAAATCAGTGTTTTAAGAATTTTGCGCACGCAAATGCGCATGAATGCGACGCTATGCCGTGAGCTAAGATTATGCCTTGCGCATGCGTCGTTCATTCAAAATCGTTTCCAGACATTCTGCGTAATAAAACGGCAAATTCAGTAGCGTGTACCGACTACCGGATGGAAGTTCGACCCTGTCTTCAGTCAGCGGATTGTTCCAAAACCGCAAAGATACAACTTTTTGTTATATTTCCAAACATAAAATCAAGTTTTTTTGTTATATTTCCAAAGTAAAAATCGGAAAATCTTGTTATATTTCCAAAGTAAGCCGCTTGCTACAAT
>JAITPL010000032.1 GCA_031289445.1 Tannerella sp. | reverse complement strand
TATTTCCCGCCTACATAATCGCGCACCATGTAAACAGGCATCAACAGGTTCATGTTGCTCAGGTCGAATACCTCAATTGCCGAACGGCGTCCCTCCGAATCCCAGTCCACAAAATAAAGCGATAACTTGTAAGAAATGCCGGCGCGACTTGGTATGTCAACGGTCATGGTCTGGTCGCAGGCATTGGGGTCGCGGGTAATGATGGCGCCGATACTGCGTTGCTGCTCGCCAGCGCCCTTGTCCGACGACGACAATGCCCGAATGTCCGTCGGCAATGCCCGAATGTCCGACGTGCTGTTTGCCCAGTGCGCATGTCCGGCTTTCTTGATCACCAGCTCTCCGGCCCAGTCCGGTAAGGAACTGCGGTTATTGAGGCTGTCGTAGTTGAAAAACATGTAACCTTTGCTTCCGTACTTTCCCTGCCAGTTGCCTTGCGTCGAGCCGTCCTCAAGCGCCGGACTTCCTCCTGCGTAAGTCAATGGCTCGTCAATGTCCGCCTGCAACGAGCCTTTGTACTTGACTTTTATTTGATGATTCCCTGCCATCAGACCTGAATAATAGATGAAACGGTCGTCTTCTCCGGCTTTTACGGCAGCCTGTTTGCCTTTGAATTTTACGGACACGACAGTGCGACCGCTTTTGGGTATGCCGACGGTGGCCGTTGTGCCGCTCGGAACAGACACTTCGCCGTCGCCGGTCAAAGCATTGAATGCAACTTTTATAATGCCGTGCAAGGTGGGAACGCTTCCTTTTATCCAGGTGATTTTGGCCGACAGATATGGCTTAAATGTGAAGGTTGCGAATCCAGGCGAAGAGGGTTTTACCCCCAATACTTCCTCGCTGAGCCACTTGGTCACGCCTGCACTCCACGGATGTGTCAGGCTGGTGTATCCGCACTGGTTGTTGACCGGCGCGTCGTTAGGTCGTGAAATATCGTTCCACGACGGACGGAATACCTCAAAGAATGTCGTTGCGCCGTAGCGTATCTGGCCTCCCCAGCAGTCATCGACGGTATTCAAGGCTTCGGCGTGTCGCTGCATCCTCGACATTGATTGAATGATGAAATACTGGTTGAACGGCGAGTAGGACACACGTTGCATGCGGTCGGCAAAGGCTGTTTTCCACAGTTTATCCTGTTCGCCGCCGTCGGTAAAGCCTGCATTGACTGCATCTGCGGCGGCATGAACACCCAGTGGCGCTTCCCAAGCCGCGTCCTTGCGCAACAAAGCTATCTTCTCCTCCGCATATTGCCTGTATTTGGCCGACAGTTGCGTGTATCCGGCTTGCGAGAGAGCCGCGCCGTACTCGTTCCATGCCCGGATGGACAGCATCCTGTAGGCGTTTTGCGATTCTGTGCAGCCGGAATTTTCAAAACCTGCTCCGATGCGTTCGTCCCAACCGTAAAAGGACAGTCCGGGATTGCTTCCATAGTGCTTGTAAGCCGCATCCAGCTTGGCGCAGGTGTTGGTCAGCATCTCGTCAAAGAGTTCCCTGTCGCCGGTATAGTTGTAATAGTCAATCAGGCTAAGCGCCCAGTAGAGCGAATAGCTTGCTATGCCGTTGAACTGGGTGGATGTATAGCGCAGGTTGGCCTTGACGAAGTCGTAGTTGCCGAAAGCTACCATCGAAGCCGCTTGCGAAGGATGAGCGTCGCCGGTCCACGAGTGCCGGTCGCTGCGTTCCATAAGTATGGCGCCGTAGAAGTCTTTCAACAGGTTGAGTTTGACGTCGTAAGCGCCGGTGTACCATATCCGCGTCAGCATGGTATCGCTGCAGGCGAAACTGCCTTCGTAGTTGGTCGGTTTGATTTGGCAAACCAGTCGGGCGGACGAAATTTCGGCGGGATGATTGAGTTTGCGGATATGAATCCATGCAAAACGGACGCCTTCGTAGAGTTCCTTGTTCAGTTCAAGCCGCCATGTATTGCCGTAGCGGACGGGTTTGGCGGTTTTTATCGGGTTTTGCGCTCCGGCGTTGAGTATGGCAGGCTCGTTGTATTCGCTGATGCTAAGTTCTATGTCTCCGTCAAGGTTGTCGGAATCAAACTCGAACCATGCCGCGTTAACCTGTCCGAAGTCGAACATCAGATTGCATTCGCCGCTTACCTTCACCGATGAAGGATTGTTTACGGTAGCGTTTGCCGGACTGTCAACCTGTACTTTGAGCGGCTTCAGGGTATATATTTCCAGGTCGTCCGTCGGTCGGGGATTTGCCCAGCGGTATGCAACCAGAGGGTCGGGCGATTGAGCTACCGGAACGCCCGAAAACGAACCGCTTACAAGTGGATATGGCTCGCGAATAAGGTCTTGAGCAGGGACTGTTAATACTGCGAGTAGCAGGATGTTTGCGATAAATACTGATTTCAATTTCATTGTGTATAATTTTTATTGTTATTATTCGGAATATGACTGTGATTGCGTATGATTCAGTCTGAATTGTTCGGAATCAGGTGTTGATTGTGTCTAATTCAGTTTGAATTGTTCGGAATCAGGTGCTGATTGTTTCTAATTCAGTCTGAATTGTTCGGGATCAGATGCTGATTGCGTTTAATTCAGTCTGAATTGTTCGGAATCAGGTGCTGATTGTGTTTAATTCAGTCTGAATTGTTCGGAATCCATATCGGATTGTCTCCGTCAAGACTCTTGACAATAAGAATCCAGTCCGGATTGTGTCCGTCAAGACTCTTGACAATAAGAATCCGGTCCGGATTGTCTCCGTCAGCATTGCGGACGATAAGAATCCAGTCCGGATTGTCTCCGTCAGCATTGCGGACGATAAGAATCTAGTCATGATTATGTCCGTCAGCATTGCTTACGATAGTAATCCCTATAAAAGTCATGTTAATTTATGATTTTTCACCGTGTCAATCATGGCGAGCATATTTTCCACCGGTGTACCTGCCTGTGCGTTATGGCATGAACAGCAGATATAACCTCCGTCCTTGCCAAGCGTTTCCAGACACGCCCGCGTTTCGGCTGCTACCTCTTCGGCTGTACCCCTGGGGAGAGTTTTTTGGTTTTCAACTCCGCCGTGGAATATCAGGTCTTTGCCGAACTGCTCTTTCAGATTGGCTCTGTCCATACCCGGACAAACATGCTGTATCGGATTAAGTATGTCGATACCGCATTCAATCAGTCCCGGAATAAGCGGAAGCACGGCGCCGTCGGTGTGATAGAGCACTTTTTTGTTGTAGCGGTGAATCAGGTCGCACCAGTTTTTCAGCCTCGGTCGAAAATGCGTCTCCCATGCTTCGAGCGGTACCAGCAAGTTCTGCTGCATCCCCATGTCGTCGCTTATGAAAATCAAATCCAGACTGTCGCCCAGCTCAATCAGCGTCCTTTCGAGCATAGCCGTTTGTATGGCGTCAATGCGGTCGAGGGCGGCTTCGAGAAAGTCAGGCTCAACGATAGTGTCCATCAGTGCGTTTTCAAGCCCGCGCATCTGGCAATAGATTTCAAAGTGTGATATCCATGGACCTATAGTTGCAAAATTGTAAGAGCGAGCCTTCTCGGCCAATGCTTTAGCGCCTGCATAATCAAAATTGTCGGGGTCGGGCCACAGCGGAAAATCCGCCAGCTGAGCCATGTCAAACCCTGCCAGCGGCGCTTTGACATACTCCTGATAAGTCGCAAGTCCGGCCTTGACCATCCGTGTGTGAACGCCCCACAAGGTGATTTCGCCGCTGTCGTTAGGATCGAAATAGCGTCCGCCGTAGCCGGGGAAAATCCACACGATTTTATCAACGCCCAGAGCCTTGTAAACTTCGAGTTCATCATCAATGGCAGTGTATTCACGCAAGCTGTCGAGCACTTCGGGAGTACACCAGAGGTCAATCGGCGCACGGTCGGTCGGTTGACGGTTTATGGTTGCAAGTATTCTTTCTTTCGGTGTCATCATTATTTAAATTACAGTCCGTATTCCGAAGGGATGAATTTACCTTCCAGTAAAGGCAACATCTCTTCAACAAAATTGCTTTCGTCGGTAGGAACTTCCGAGAGCGCCTCCCGTAGCATGTCTATCCATGGCACTTCGATTTCGGGCACCAGTAGCTGTCCCGACCGGAATGCGTCATCAATGATTTCCAGACCCTTGTTCGCAGCCTTCAGAGAAGCGTCGATATAGTTCTCGCCTTTCACTATCTCGCCGGCAATGGCAATCACGTTGTCGGGTGCAAGGATGATGGCCTGCGGATCCAGCTTCCTGTCCGAATCGGAAAAGAGATTCTGCAACATTGAAGCCGTGGATGTTCCCGCCTTTAGCGCCTGATTCATCAGACGGGCGTCGTATTCCAGCTGTTCCAGATAAACGGTTGGCGCCATGCCCGACAGCAGCTTGATATTCTGCACCGATTCGTTGCTCCACAAGTCGGCGCAACAGGCCGCAATATTGCCAAGCGGACTGAAATGAGCACATGCAGACATCTTTCCTTCCATAGAGATGGGTGTACCGGTTATGGCTTTCAGGAAAGGGCCTTCGTAGCCGCAATCCTTGTCGGGACCGACGGCGCCTTCTTCAATAGCTACAAGCGTTCTGACGGCCGAAATGACGCGGACAAGTGCGGCAAATATTTTCGGTATAAAGCCTTTCTCGGCCAGCACCATCGCCGTGTTGCCAAACCCGCAGGCGGTGTCGCCGCCGGCATGACGCCCGTTTTTGTGTGCAATGTTGACAATATTTGACCACAGCATTTTCATATCGCGAACGCCAAGCACGGAGAGGGCGAAAATGACGGCTTTGATATCGCACATCATCAGCGCTTCGTCGTGAATCTCTTTGCCGCCCGTGCTTTCGATGGACAGCAGATCGCCGCCCGCCTGCGAGCCTTTGTCGAAGAGTTCCCACATAGCCTCCAGATATTTGGAAGTGCGGCACAAAGGCGGACGGTCAAATTCGCGCAGGTCGTTGGGCGTAAGGCGTATCTCGCTTTTGAAGCCATACTTTTGATAATTGTCTTCGCAGATATCGTTCATGATTTTGACCAGCTCAACGCCATAAGCGGGCGTCTGGGTCATTTCAAGCAGTGTTTCAAACTCAAAGATAACGCCGTTGGAGTGCAAGCCGCGGGCATGTTCGATAGCATCCGCGACGATGCTGCGATAGTGTTCGCGTACAGCGGGGAAGGTTTCTGCATTGATGCTGATCGTCGGGAGTGTGAAGTTCAGTTCGGGAATCACGCTGCCGCCGCCGATAATCAATCCGCGACGTGTGGTTACAGGGTAGAGGGCGTTACCGAACATCAACCCCTCGGGCGTATTGATTGCAAGTTTACTGTATTGCATGTCAGGCAATCAATCTGTTTAACAACTCGACGGCCCCCTGAGGGTTGGATGAATATCCGCTTGCGCCGATACTGTTTGAAAAGTCCTGGGATATTGGCGCACCTCCGATTATCACCTTCGTATCGGGATGTTTTTCGCGAATGGATTTCAGGATGACTTCCATGTTGCCCATCGTTGTGGTGAGCAGCGCCGACAGGCCGACAACGCTGTCGGGATGTTGTGTGATGGCCTCGACAAACTTCTCCGGTTTGACGTCCACCCCAAGGTCTATCACTTCCCAGCCAGAGCCTTCTACCGTCATGGCAACCAGATTTTTGCCGATGTCGTGCAAGTCTCCGCAAACCGTTCCGATGATAAACGTGCCCTTGCGTTTGACTTCGCCCGAACTGAAATACGGTTTCAGGTGAGCCATTCCCGCGCTCATGGCTTTGGCCGAAAGCAACATCTGCGGAACAAAGGCCTTGCCCTGTCCGAATTTATCGCCTATCACAGCCATACCCTTGACAAGTGCATCCAGTACCTTGTCGGGCGACTCGTTACCGTCAAGCGCCTGTTTTACCAACTCATCGACTCCAGGTTGCCCTTTCATTGAGGGAGGATAAGGGGAAGCCAGATTACCCTTTCCATTTTCTACGCAAATTGCGATTTGTTCTAACATTTCCATTTAAGATATTTATTAAAATAACAATCATTTGAATACAACGGAGACCTTTATGCTCGGTGAATCCGTTTTAAGATATATATAATCCGCATCTGTCTTTTCTATCCGTATGCCTTTCGGATTCGATTTCTCCAGATCCTTCAGCGAATATTTTTTACCGTTGAGGGCTATACTTGCAGCGCCTGCAATCACAGGCACGGCAACCGTATAAGTGCTTTTCAGCGTGGTTTTCACCTGCATGTCAAAGCGGTCGGGATACTTGCGCCAAGCGACGTCGATGATTTTATCACCCGCCGGAACTGTACAGTTGACCCATTCCAGATTACCCGGTTGCGGTTTTACCGTGAACGATTTCCATCCTGCTTCAACAGGCGCTACTCCAGCCACATATTGCGAGAGTAGAACCAAAGGGCCGCCTGCCCAGCCATGGTTGATGCTTCCGCCGCCTGCTCCGCCGATTTGCCAGTCTTCCCAGAGCGTGCTTAACTCGTTGTCAACCATGTAACGATAGCGGTTTTTCATCCGTTCCAGACCGCCGGTAGCATCTCCCTGACGGAAATACGATTCCAGGATATATTTTTCCATATATGGCCCGGCGTTGGTATAGCTGTTCAGAAATTTACGGATGGATTCCCATTTGTCGGCGTCTGCAAATCCGGCCATGACGGCCAAACCGTTGGCGCGGTCGTCGGTATGATCCGTATAGCCTGGCGTCCTGTATTCTTTTCCGTTCCATAAATTGGCGTTTACAGCCTGTATAATCGTTTGCCGTGTCTGCCTGTACTTTGTTGCCTCGTCGGAATGACCGAGTAATTGCGCCATTTCCGATGCGCTTTCCAGCGCCAGACAGTACCAGGCGTTTTCCATTACGGCAGCATCGATTTCGTTTCCCCAGTCAAACCAGTCCCAGCCGCCGCTGCGATGGTTGACCAAACCTTGCTCGTTGAGCGTCCAAAGGTACAGATATTTTTTTACATTTGGGTAAACATCTTCGATTAGTTTTTTGTCGCCGGTAAAAAGATAATAGCGCCAAAAGCCGAATTTACCGACGCTTGCAAGCATTTGAGCAGGAAGTTCTCCATCCCAGGATCCGGCCGGAACAGGTGAATAGAGTACGCCGTCGTTTTTTTGCCAATCTACCAGATTGCGTATTGCTTTATTGATTATCTTCGATCCGTTTTCGTCGCAACTGTACAGGATCTCACCGGCAACGATTACGGCGTCGCCCCACCACTGCGAACGTTCGCGGTCGGGATCCTGTATGGCGTCGCGCATGTTGAGATTCATCGTAGTCAACGATTTCATCCATAATTTATTGAAAAAAGGATCGCTACACTCGAATTTACCGACATGTTTGGTATTGTAGCGCGTTTCGCGATAACCGACCTCTATCACCTCAACGCCTTCAGGCACTGAATAAAGGACATTGTGGCCGTTGATGTAATTGAAAGCTTCAAATTCCTGCTCGCCGTCTTTGGTAACATATTCGGAGCGAATGTTGTATTCACTGCCGCCTTTGTAGTTATCGCTGCGGATATCTATTGTAATGCCGGCGGTTGATTTCAAGCGGATATAAGGTGTGATGGAGATGTTGCGGGGAAGTTTTGCCTTTATAATAAGCGTATCGTTAAGGTGGCTTTGCGATTCTGCTTCGTATTTAATGACGCCCGAATCGTACCAGTTAGGGATAGGGCGTTCGTGCAGACGATTCCAGGGCTGACAGGGATAAATGCCATGCACGCTTGCATTTTCCCATCCTTCATCGACATAACCGGAACGTTCCCAGCCCGTAATGTCGTTGCGGGCGTCGAAGTGAATATTGGCTTCAGGCAGGCGGTAGTTAGGGTAAGGGGCATTTGTAACACCGTAGGCAGGATGGATTTTTACTTTCCATCCTTCGTCCGAAACGATTTGTTTGCCGTTTAGTTCCAGCTTGGCAAGCAAGCCCGGTTTGCCGCTACTTTTATGGCAATAGCCGTTTTTCCCCCAGTACCACATCAATATGGCAATTGTATTTTCTCCTTTTTTCAGATAAGGCGCAATGTCGAGGCGATCATAATAAGTATCGTCGGGATTAGGGCCACGTTTTAATCCGCCTTCAAAAACTACCATTTCACCGTTCACCCACAGCCAGTATTTCGAATCGACGGCAATGTTAAACGGCGCTGATTTCTCTTTCTTGTCCAGATCAAACGTCTTGCGGAAACAAATCCACTGGTTGGGTGAAAACAAATCTTCGCGGACGGAAATCCATTTGTTGCCGTCAAAATCCGTCGCCCAAACCGAAGCGACTATGAGGGAAAAGAATACAATTAAACAGGTTTTATACATGCACGTTCTCATAGCCCTGTCTTTTCCCAAATAATGTTCCGTGTCTCCACAATGGGAGCGTACTACGCTCTGTTTGTCGCGATAGTCCTTCAAGTTGGCCTTCCAACTTGCCTTGTCTGAAAATAATGTCGTAAAGTTTAATATATGCATATCTTACTTAATTTATCCGACTGCAAAGATACGACTTTTTCTTGTTTCTGCCCGAAAAAACAAGATTTTT
>JAITPL010000024.1 GCA_031289445.1 Tannerella sp. | reverse complement strand
ATCTCGCGCGAGACCCTCGAAAACTATCTCGAACGCGCAGTTACGGCCGGATACTTCCTCCTGCCCGGTACGCCCGAAAACTACTCTTTCCCCTACCGCGAGGACGATATCCGCATGTTGAAGAATATCGGAGCCAAATTTGTCGGACGCGCTATCTATCGGTGGAGCGAGGAAAGCCGGCTCGGCGACCCCGAATTTACGGCTTATGCCAAACGACTGATTGACCGCATGCACGAATACGACCCCGAAATCATCTTTCAAGGATGCCTTTTCGAGCATGTAAGCGCCGACGCCAATAACCTGAAGATACCCGCGTGGGTCTTCAAAGCATTCGGGTTGCCGGTCGAAGAACGCAACTTTAGAGTTAACGATATGATAAGGAGAGCCGCCGCAAATGGCGATATTCTGATGGCAAGTAGAGGCGGCGGCTCACCTATCATTAACAATCTCGAAACAAAAATGTGGTTTTATTACCTCGCCAAGACTTATATCGACGTCGGTTGCGAGGCCTTTCACCTCGGACAGGTAGGCATCATCGGTCGCGACGACCCCGACAAGACACATTACGCCGAACTGCTTGACATGATACGCAACTATGCCCGCCAACATGCCCGCCGTCACTACGTACTGCTCGACGCACATACCCCGATGCGCGGATTTATTAAGGACGGCGTCAGTCTGCTCGACTTCAACTCGTTTCCGCTGCGAATAAAGGAAGTAGTGGATAAGCCGATGGAAGGCATACTTGAAGTAGGACACAGCGACGGACTGTATCTGAAAAGTCTGGGCGCACGGTCTCCAAGCGGCTGGACGGCCGAGAGTATGCCCTATCTTGTCGAGTTCGACAACTTCGGCATCCGTCGCGACCCGCCCGCAGGTCAAGCCAACATTAACGACGCTTTCTGCTGGGGATACGACGACATCACCTGGTTTGCCATACAAACCGAAGACTACCGCAATCAATGGCTTCGCTATGCCCACCGGTGGCTGAAAACAACAGACCCTAACGGACATCTGCAATTCTGTGTCATCCGTATGATTTCAGGCCCGACAGCCGCCGCTACACTGCGCTCTTACTTCGCCAACACCCGCAGCGACAGTTGTCCGGTAGGCTTCTCACAGGAAGAAACAATAAAAGAGATTTGGAACGATGACGCTACGCGCTGAGAATTAAGAATCAAGAAACAACGTTGACGCAGTCAATTAAAAGACGGAAATTAAAAGATAGAAATCACAAGACGGAAAGTCCAAGTATAAACTTAATTAATTCGATTAAATTAACTCGATCAATTCAATTAGCTCAACTCAATCAACTCAATCAATCAACGTCCTCAATTCAATTAACTCATTCAATAATATGAAAACAAGATTTATCTCTTTACTCTTACTCGTTTCGCTGCTATTTGCCGCCGTAGGGAACGCAGTCGCTCAAAAGAAAGGCGTGATTTCGGTATCGGCGTCCGTTCATGCCGAGAACGGCGTCAATCTGCTTGACGACAACGCTCAAACCGCTTACGCACTCGACGCTGACGACCTGCAGTCGGAGCAATATCTGACCTTCGCACTGCAAAACCCCGGCAACCTGCGCGAGATTCGCCTCGACGCCAAAGGCGTCACCTCCGACGAACTGCAACGACTCCTCAGCCTCTATGTTACCTACGATCCCATGAATCCGGGCGAGGCTCTGAATTACGCCGTCAAGGGAAGCAAAAATTTCAGCCTTACGTTCAAGCCGGTTTACGGAGCGCATGTAAAAATCATCCTTAAAGGAAAGACGCTGAAAAAAGCCATATCATTTGGTGAGATTGAATTTGTGATAGACAACGGCGAGGCAAGCAAAACAGACGTCGGCGGCGAGAAGCCTTTGAAAGCATGGCTGGACGCCAAGCTGCCGGTCGAGAGACGTGTCGAACTGCTGCTTGCCGCCATGACGCAGGCCGACAAAATGGAACTTATTCGCGAGGGCTGGGGGATACCGGGCATTCCGCATCTTGGTATTCCCGACATCAAAAAGGTAGAGGCTATTCATGGTTTTTCGTACGGAAGCGGAGCCACGATATTCCCCCAAGCCATCGCACTTGGCGCTGCATTCGATAAACGTCTGGCCGAAGAGGTAGGCTCCGCTATAGGCGAGGAGACGCTTGCGGCAGGCGCTATACAGGCATGGTCGCCGGTGCTCGACGTGGCGCAGGACCCACGCTGGGGTCGATGTGAAGAAACTTTTGGCGAAGACCCCGTGCTTATATCCGAGATAGGAGGCGCATGGATCAAGGCCTATCAATCCAAAGGACTGATGACCACGCCAAAGCATTTTGCCATACACGGCGCACCGCTCGGAGGCCGCGATTCGCACGATATTGGCCTTTCGGAACGCGAGATACGCGAAGTGCATCTTGTGCCGTTCCGACACGTCATACGCAACTACGGATGCCAATCGGTGATGATGGCTTACTCCGATTACTTAGGCGTACCGGTGGCTAAAAGCGCCGAACTGCTGCGAGGCATACTGCGCGAAGAATGGGGTTTTGACGGTTTTATAGTCAGCGATTGCGGCGCTATCGGCAATCTCACTTCACGCAAACACTATACGGCCGAGAATCTTGTCGAAGCAGCCAATCAGGCTCTTGCGGCAGGCATCGCTACTAACTGCGGCGACACCTACAACAATAAAGCCGTCATCGAAGCCGCCAAGAATGGAGGCCTCAATCAGGAAAACCTCGACTTCACTTGCAGCACAATGCTACGCACAATGTTTCGCAACGGTCTGTTTGAAAACAATCAATCCAAATCCTTGGACTGGGACAAAACTTATCCCGGATGGCAATCGACCGAACACAAGGCTTTAGCACGGAAATCAGCGCTCGAATCAATCGTTTTGCTCGAAAATAAAGAAAACATACTGCCCTTATCCAAATCCTTAAAGACCATTGCAGTCATCGGGCCGGGAGCCGACGATTTGCAGCCCGGCGATTATACTCCGAAATTGCAACCCGGACAGTTGAAATCGGTTTTGACAGGAATAAAAGAGGCTGTAGATAAGAATACTAAAGTGAT
>JAITPL010000227.1 GCA_031289445.1 Tannerella sp. | reverse complement strand
GGAAGTAAAATATGCCTTCCTTAGCGAGTTGATGACCGTTTATGTTCCCGAATACAATCCGTCCGGGTTCAATGTTGACGCCTTTATTGAAGAGCTGTATGCCACCGATGTGGACGGCTTCATGCGTCGCCTGCAGGCTTACTTTGCGGGTATTCCGTTTGATTTGAAAAACAAGACGGAGGACGATGTTCAAACCATATTCTATCTTATCTTTTCAATACTCGGTCAGTTCGTCAAAATCGAGGACCACTCGTCGGCAGGCAGCGCCGATATGGTAGTTGTAACGCCCGACGCAATCATTATCTTCGAGTTTAAGCTGGCAGAGAGCGCTTCCGTAGATGACGCCCTGAAGCAAATCGACGACCGCAACTATGCAGGCAAATACGCCGCCGACAGTCGCAAAATCATCAAGATAGGCGCTACCTTCGACTGGTCAATACGCACGATTAAGGCATGGAAAGCAAAGTAAAGGTAGAAAGTAGGAATTAGAAGGTAGAAACCAGGGATTAGAAATGGCGGATGAAGTGATTCTATTGTTAAAATCTAATTCTATATGTTGAGTTTCCGAAAATTGTATTACCTTTGCAAGCGTAACACATAAAAAATAAAATAAATATGGCACAACAGTCAACGCTTATTCCAATCGCAACCATTGCTAAACGACTACATTGTGGCCGTCAGGCTAGCATTGCACGACTGTCCGACTGCCAGCTTTTACTAGAGAGAAGAGCAGAAGTACATAGTATATGTACGTGCTCGAAAGATAATTACAAAAAATCATTCCACAAGCATACCACTATCATTAATTTCGACGGTAGGGGCGACCTGCGTTCGACCTTCGTCGCATGTCGCACAGCCGCCATTTGGAGGGGCGACCTCAAGGCTTGCCCCTACATTCGATTTGCCCAACCCCGGACAGCCCAAAACACAGCCCAAAGCACGCCCTTGGGCTACCCAAACAAGGTCAAAAAACGGCGGATTCCCGGATTTTCAAAACAACAATTACTATATTATTCATTTATTTAAAAAAGAACTTATGAAAGAAATGTTACACATCATGCTTAAACGAAAGCTGTTGATACTCATCTTGTTCCTGTCCGGTTTAACGACCGCTTTCGGACAAACGGGTACCAATCAAGCGAGCGCTCAGACAAAGCAAGCCACCGGCGTCATCGTTGATGAAGCCGGCGAAGCTGTTGTTGGAGCCTCTATTATGGTAAAGGAAAACCCCTCTATCGGCACTGTAAGCGATGCCGAAGGCAAGTTTTCTCTGTCCAACATTCCCGCTACGGCGCAGTCTATCGTCATTCGCTACATAGGCTACGAAGATCAGGAATTGAAGATAGCAAAAGACCTGAAAGTCCTCCTGAAACCCTCCACAAGCGAGCTGGACGAAGTACTTGTAGTAGCTTACGGAACGACCAAGAAAGCGGCTTTCACAGGCTCGGCCACTCAGGTGTCGGGCGAAAAGCTTTCGGTCAAGAACCAGAGCGAGATTTCCAAGGCGCTGGCAGGCGAAGTCGCTGGCGTTCAGGTAATCAACACCAGCGGACAGCCCGGCACGAATGCTACGGTACGTATTCGCGGTTACGGCTCGGCCAACTCCAGCAGAGCGCCTCTCTATGTCGTTGACGGTATGCCTTACGAGGGCGACGTCAGCGCTATTCCGGCCTCCGACGTCGAGTCAACAACGGTGCTCAAAGACGCTTCGGCAGCAGCGCTTTACGGCGCAAGGGCGTCTAACGGCGTTATTCTTATCACGACAAAGAAAGGCAATAAAGGCAAGGCCATTATCGAAGTTGACGCCAAGACCGGTTTCAACACCCGCATCATCCCTCTTTACGACGTTTTGGAATCGCCGGAGAGATATACGGAGCTGACTTGGGAAAGCATACGCAATTATGGCAAGCTGAGCGGACTTAGCCCTGTCGAAGCGGGCGTTTATGCTTCCGGCAGACTGTTCAATGTTACTAACGGTATTTCACCGTATTATAATATGTGGAACACGCAGGCACAAGCGGTTGTTGACCCTGTCACCGGCAAGATAAGCGCTCCGCGAAAATACACTCCGGAGAAATGGGCCGACCACATGTTTAATGACGGCAAAAGATCCGAAGCCTCGATCAGATTTCAGGGCAACAGCGGTAGCGCACTCTCCTACTTCACCTCCTTTGGCGTATTGGACGAAAAAGGCTATTACATCGGCTCGGACTATTCGCGTCTCACAGGCAGAACAAACCTCAACTATGAGCCGAAAAAATGGCTGAAAGCCACTACCAATCTGGCCTATACCTATCAGGAACTGAATAACCCTTCGCAAAGCGACAATATGAACAACGGTTTTCAGTTTGTGAACTTCATGCCGCCTATCTATCCGGTATATCAGAGAGATCTCGACGGAAAGATGATTACCGACCCCATCGTCGGAGGCAACAGATACGACTTCGGTATGATTGCCGGTTACGAGCGCGGATATGCTTCGGGTATAAATCCGGTTATGACCTCCGCTTTGGATGTTAACCGTTCCATATCGCACCAGTTAATAGGAAATGCCAACTTTGAAATCAAATTTCTGGACGACTTCAAGTTTACCACCTCCAACGGCATACAATTTCTTACTGTCGGCCAGATAGGGCTTGAGAATCCCTATTACGGAGATGCAGCGGGTATGGGGCGTATAGAACGCGCTACAACGACATACTCCTCGCAGAATCTCACCCAGATGCTTTCGTATCAGAAGAAAATCAACCTTCATTCGGTCAACGTTTTCATCGCTCACGAGAGTTACAATAACGCCTATCACGTTGATTACGCGCAGAATAAAAAACTTGCCAAACCCGACAATCTTGATTTAAGCAATGCTATTTCGATGAATCAGATATATGGTTATTCGCTTGGAAATTCGCTCGAAAGTTATTTTGCACAGTTCAAGTACGACTACAACGAGAAGTATTTTGTGGACGGCAACATCAGACGCGACGGCAGTTCGCGCTTCACGAAAAACAAGTGGGGCACATTCTGGTCGGCGGGTGCAGCATGGGTCATCAATAAGGAAGACTTTATGCAAGACCTTGACGACGTCAATCATTTGCGCTATAAAATCAGCTACGGTACCTACGGTAACGAGGCTTTGAATATCGGCACTTTTGAAAGCTTTTATCCAACCCAAAACCTGTATTCCATCAATAATCTCAATGATGAAATATCATACAGTCTGGGCTATATAGGCAATCCCGACTTGACTTGGGAAAGGAGCAGCATGCTCAATACCGGTATCGATTTCGGAGTATGGGATGACCGTTTCGAAGGCGAAATTGAGTATTACAAGAAGAGAACGACCGACATGATTTTCGCCAAACAGATGCCTACCTCGCTGGGTTATGCATCGCTGACGGTCAACGACGCCGAACTCGACAACAGCGGTATAGAATTTACCCTGAAAGGCAAGGTCGTCAAGACCGAAGACTGGGAAGTATCCCTCAGCGCTAACGGCTCACACTATACCAATACAATGATCAAAATGCCGATTGGCGAGGGTGGCGTTCCGAAAACAATTGAAGATCATGGCACTTTCTTCTGGTCGAAAGGTCGCTCGATCTATGATTTCTATATGCGCGAGTATGCAGGTGTCGATCCCGCAACCGGCGTTGCCCAGTGGAAGGTTTATTACGACAAGAGCAATCCTGTTTTGGACGCAGACGGGTCGCCGACTAAGGACTACACCAGAGTTGGCAATATGACCCAATATTTGGCCGACCGCAAAGCAGACGGCAAAGAAGTTGATCTGATAGAAGAAAACACGAATAAATATGC
>JAITPL010000152.1 GCA_031289445.1 Tannerella sp. | reverse complement strand
CGGAACATGGCGGGCAACTTGGATGCTTTGGTTATGACCGGCGGCGAAGATTTCAGTCCGTTTTATTACCGGGAAGATACGATTGCTTATATGAACGAGATAGACTCTATCCGCGACATTTATGATTTGGCGCTCTTGAAACTTGTTTCCGACCGCAACATTCCGATACTTGGTATTTGCCGCGGCGAACAGGCGATTAATGTAGCTTTTGGCGGCACTCTCTATCAGGATATTCCTACCCAGTATCAAGCGACGACAGTCGATCACCGACAGACAAAACCAAGTACCGTCGGTACGCACCGGGTAAGTACGATCAAGGACACTAAGCTGTTGGAAATACTTCATACTACCAAACTGCTGACCAATACACACCATCATCAGGGCGTAAAAGATGTTGCGCCGAATTTCGGTATATCCGCCCGCGCCTCCGACGGCTTTGTGGAAGCGATTGAGGCATATCCCAACAAGTCTGTTCTGGGTGTTCAGTTTCACCCCGAAGGACATGTAGCCGCCGGCGATACTACTATGTTAAAGCTCTTTACGCATATTGTGCATGAAGCTAATCTGTATTACCGCGCAAAAGAACTGCATAAAAAAATGTTGACCCTTGATACTCACTGTGATGCGCCGAGCATATTTGTCAAGGGCGGATATGACGTTGGCAAGCGGGAGCGCAATCAGGTCAACCTTCCTAAGATGGAAGAAGGCATGTTGGATGCAATCTTTATGGCTTGTTTTGTCGGACAAAGCGTTCCCGACAATTCGTCGGCCGTCGCAAGGATTGAAAATCAATTGAATGCGATATACGAACAAGTGGAAATGAACAAAGATCGGTGCGGGATTGCTATCACTGCCGAAGACCTTGTCCGCTTGAAAAGCGAAGGCAAGAAAGCCTTTTTCATCGGGATAGAAAACGGATACGGCATAGGGAAAGACCTTTCCAACCTGTCGCGTTTCCAAAAAAGAGGAGTTAATTACATGACCCTTTGCCACATGAAAAACAATGATATATGCGACTCGTCGGGCGATACGGCGGCTTTATGGAACGGATTGAGTCCGTTCGGGCGAAAGGTCGTAAAAAATATGAACCGGATTGGAATGATTGTGGACGTGTCGCATGTCAGCGACAAGACCTTTTACGATGTTATCCGTTTGTCGAAGGTGCCGGTTATTGCGTCTCACTCTTCAGTACGCGCCCTGTGCAGTCATTCGCGCAACCTGACCGACGAGCAGTTGCGTACTCTTGCAAAAAACGGCGGCGTAGCGCAGATATGTATCCTCGACGAGTTTATCAACGACAACAACAGGGAGGCTGATTTGAAAGGCGTTATAGAACATATTGACCATGCCGTCAAGGTATGCGGCATCGACCATGTAGGTATAGCTTCCGACTTTGACGGCGGTGGCGGAGTGATTGGCTGCAACGGGAGCAACGACATGATAAGCATCACTGTACGGCTGCTCGAAAAAGGTTATTCGGACGAAGATATTGCCAAGATATGGAGTGGCAACTTTTTGCGCGTGCTCGGGAAAGTGCAGGCTAAAAGCAAAAAATAATCCATGCCTTTCCTCTGCCTCGCGTTTGGAGTTCTCGGAAATTTCATGTAATTTTGCAGCCGGTTTGTTAAAGATTTTAAGGTTATAATTTTAAGGATTCAATATGGACTGGATAAAAGAATTGCTTTGGGGTGACGGCATAGCGCACTCGGTGATGCTGATGGCTATCGTGATTGTGCTGGGTATGCTGATGGGCAAGATAAAAATAGGCAGCGTCTCGCTGGGTATCACTTTCGTACTTTTTGCCGGTATAATATTCGGACATTTCGGTTTCCGCATCAATAGCGAAGTGCTGCATTTCTTCAAGGAATTCGGGCTTATACTGTTTGTCTATTCGATAGGCATGCAGGTAGGGCCAGGTTTCTTCTCTTCCTTTCGCAAGGGGGGAATAACGCTTAACATGCTGGCGGCGGCGGTAGTGGCGCTCGGAGTGGCCATAACGATAGTAATCCATTATGTTACAGGTTTGTCCATACCCACGATGGTAGGCATCATGTCGGGAGCCGTTACCAACACTCCCGGACTCGGCGCTGCCCAGCAGGCTTACTTCGATACTCACGGAGTGGCCGACAGCTCGATAGCCATGGGATATGCCGTAGCCTATCCTCTCGGAGTAGTGGGCATCATCCTCTCCATCATCGCCATACGTTTTATCTTCAAGGTGAAAACGGAGAAAGAGACCGAGCGCCTCAACGCCGAAGATACCACGCACTCAAGCGAAGCGCGGCCAATATCGTTGATGGTCAGGAATCCGGCTATATTCGGCAAGACGATAGCCGAGCTTTCGGCGTTGCTTGAGCATCGCGACTTCGTGCTCTCGCGCATCTGGTACAACGACAGCAAACATATAGAGATGGTTTCGGGCGATACGGTGCTTCACGAAAACGACAAGATTTTTGTCATCACCAACGATAACGACGCCGAAACGGTCAAAACCTTTGTAGGCGAGGAGATACCGATGGAGCGCAAGCAGTGGATACGTCCCGAAAGCGAGTTTATCAACCGCCGCATCCTCGTTACCAAATCCAACCTCAACGGCAAACGGCTCGGCGACCTCAAGTTGCGCAAGCTGTACGGTATCAATATTACCCGCATCAACCGTTCGGGCGTCGATCTGGTAGCCTCGCCCAACCTGACCCTGCAGATAGGCGACCGCGTCAACGTCGTCGGCACGCAGTCGGCCATCTCCAATGTGGAGAAAGTGCTCGGCAACTCGATGAAACGCCTCAACGAGCCTAATCTTATCCCCATCTTTCTGGGTATTTTTCTGGGTATCCTCGTCGGAAGTATTCCTTTCGCCGTACCGGGCGTGCCGCAACCGGTCAAGTTAGGACTTGCGGGCGGTCCGCTGATAGTCGCCATCCTCGTTAGCCGCTTCGGCTACAAGTACAGGCTGGTTACCTACACCACCATGAGCGCCAACCTGATGCTTCGCGAGATAGGTATCACTGTCTTTCTCGCCTGTGTGGGAATAGGCGCTGGCGACGGTTTTGTCGATACCATCATCAATAAAGGCGGCTTCACATGGATAGGTTACGGTTTTATCATCACTACGCTACCCCTGCTGATTGTAGGCAGCATTGCCCGCCACTTCTACAAACTCAACTATTTCACGCTGATGGGATTGATGGCAGGCAGCACTACCGACCCGCCGGCGCTGGCCTACTCCAATGCGACAGCCGGCAACGACGCTCCGGCCGTCGGTTATGCCACCGTCTATCCTCTAACCATGTTTCTCCGCGTCCTCACCGCCCAGCTTCTGATCCTGCTCTTTATGTAGGTGATTGTCTTGAGGAATAGCTTTGTTTCGTAATTTATTATTACCTTTGCAGAAAAAAAATAAACGCTTATGAGTAGAGTTATTGTTATAGGCGCGGGCGGAGTGAGCGCCGTAGCCGTTAAGAAGATGGCGATGAACAGCAAGGTCTTTACCGACGTCTTGCTTGCCAGCCGCACGAAAAGCAAGTGCGACCGTATTGCTGCGGATATCGATAACATCAATATCCAAACCGCGCAGGTCGATGCCGACAAGGTCAACGAACTTGTCGAACTGTTCAAGTCGTTTAAACCCGAACTTGTCGTCAACCTCGCCTTGCCGTATCAGGACTTGTCGATAATGGACGCCTGCCTCGCGTATGGGGTCAGTTATTTGGACACAGCCAACTATGAGCCTCTCGACGAGGCTAAATACCAGTATTCATGGCAGTGGGCTTACAAAGAACGCTTTGCCGATGCCGGTCTGACAGCTATACTTGGCTGCGGATTCGACCCTGGCGTATCCGGCATCTATACCGCTTATGCCGCCAAACATCACTTCGACGAGATACAGTATCTTGACATAGTCGATTGCAACGCCGGCGACCATCACAAGGCTTTCGCCACCAACTTCAATCCCGAAATCAACATCCGCGAGATAACCCAGAAAGGGCGTTATTTCGAGAACGGTCAGTGGATTGAAACCGAGCCGCTTTCGGTGCATCAGCCCGTTACCTATCCGGAGGTCGGCCCCCGCGAATCATATCTCATGTATCACGAGGAACTCGAAAGCCTGATCAAGAACTTCCCTACCATCAAGCGGGCGCGTTTCTGGATGACTTTCGGTCAGGAATATCTCACCCACCTTCGAGTGATGCAAAACATCGGCATGACAAGCATCAAACCCATACTTTACAAGGGCATTGAGATAGTGCCGATACAGTTTCTCAAGGCCGTGCTTCCCGACCCGGGCAGTCTGGGTGAGGATTATACCGGCGAAACGTCCATCGGCTGCCGCATACGTGGCCTTAAAGACGGTAAGGAACGCAGCTACTATGTCTATAATAACTGCAGCCATCAGGAGGCTTACCGCGAAACGGGCGCACAGGGCGTCAGTTATACCACCGGCGTGCCTGCAATGATAGGCGCCAAGCTGTTTCTGCAAGGAGCATGGAAGAAACCTGGCGTTTGGAACGTGGAAGAATTCGACCCCGACCTGTTTATGCAGGAACTCAACCTGCAAGGCCTCCCCTGGCATGAAATCTTCGACGCCGAGCCGGAATTGTAACTCGTAATCCGTCGCTCAAATTTGCTAAACCGGATTTTTTTTAGTAATATTGCAGCGAATTTGTGCATTTTGTGCAGAAACATCAATAAACAAATAATAAATATTATGGCAAAAGAAAAAGAAGACAAAACGGTTGACGCCGCCGCTCAAGGCGGAGTGAATGCCGACAAACTGAAAGCCTTGCGTGCTGCAACGGAAAAGATAGAGAAGAGCTACGGTAAAGGCTCGATAATGAAGCTCGGCGACGAGCAAATAGAAAATATCGAAGTCATCTCGACAGGCTCGATAGGCCTCAATGCCGCTCTGGGAGTAGGTGGTTATCCACGCGGACGTGTGATTGAAATCTACGGCCCCGAATCCTCGGGTAAGACCACGCTTGCA
This sequence comes from Tannerella sp., assembly GCA_031289445.1. GTDB lineage: Bacteria > Bacteroidota > Bacteroidia > Bacteroidales > Tannerellaceae > Tannerella. Next base: position 7,483 of record JAITPL010000152.1, on the reverse strand, counting down.
ATCCACGCAATAGCTCAGGCGCAAAAAGCCGGAGGTATAGCCGCTTTTGTAGATGCCGAGCATGCTTTCGACCGCTTCTATGCCCAGAAACTCGGCGTTGACGTCGATAACCTCTGGATTTCGCAACCCGATAACGGCGAGCAGGCTCTTGAGATTGCCGAGCAACTCATACGCTCGTCGGCTGTTGACATTATAGTGATTGACTCCGTCGCCGCGCTGACCCCTAAAGCCGAGATTGAAGGCGATATGGGCGACAGCAAGATGGGTTTGCAGGCGCGACTGATGTCGCAAGCCATGCGCAAACTGACTGCCGCCATCAGCAAAACCCATACTACATGTATCTTTATCAACCAGTTGCGCGACAAGATAGGGGTCATGTTCGGTAACCCCGAAACGACTACCGGCGGTAACGCACTCAAATTCTATGCCTCTGTCCGTGTTGACATCCGTCGCATAGGCTCTATCAAGGATGGCGATGAAGTGTTGGGCAATCAGGTGCGCGTCAAAGTTGTTAAAAACAAGGTTGCGCCTCCATTCCGCAAGGCCGAGTTCGATATTATGTTCGGCTCGGGCATCTCTCTTTCGGGCGAGATAATAGACCTCGGCGTCGAATACGGAATAGTGAAGAAGAGCGGCGCATGGTTCAGTTATAACGATACCAAACTCGGTCAAGGTCGCGATGCCTCCAAGAAATTAGTCGAAGACAATCCCGAACTTGCCGCCGAACTCGAAAAAAAGATTTTCGAGGCGATGAAGAAATAATCCCCATACCGTCGTCAGATGTCGAAAGACCGCTACAGGGAGTTGTGCGCCACGGAAACGGATATCCCCGTCTTTTCGCAAGACTGGTGGCTGGATGCCGTGTATGGCGGCGACCGTTGGGATGTGCTCCTTGTCGAAAAGAACGGTCGTGTGGCCGCTGCATGGCCTCTGTACATGCCGCTGCACGGCGTCGTTACCATGCCTCCATATACACAGTCGATGGGTATCTGGATAGCGCCGTTGTCAGACGATACCAAATATTCGTCTGCGCTCGAACAGCGGCAGTCGCTATGCAAGCAACTGATAGAACGACTGCACGCACGTGTCTTCATGCAAAATTTCGCATATTCCTTTACCGACTGGCTGCCTTTCTATTGGGCTGATTACAGGCAAACTACGCGATATACATACATTCTTCCCGACCTGAGCGACTTGGGCGCTCTGTGGGAAGGCATGAGCCAAAACACTCGTCGCAATATCAAGCGGGCGCAGGACGAAGCTCATATAAGCGTCCGGCAGGATGTCGGTATAGATGATTTTCTGCGAGTGCAGGAACAGACTTTCGAGCGTCAGAATATTCGTAACAAACAGAGCGTCCATGTATTGCGCCGATTGATTGAAGCAGCCGTTTCACGCGGTCAAGGCGCATTGTTTGGCGGTTACGACCCGGAAGGCCGTCTTCATGCAGCCGCTTTTGTTGTCTGGCAACCGTCTTCCGCATATTATATTGCGGGCGGCGGCGACCCTGCTCTACGCCGCTCCGGTGCACACAGTCTTGTTCTTTGGGAAGCCGTTCGCCATGCTTCCGCCTATTCCAAAGTCTTTGATTTCGAAGGCTCGATGTTACCCGGCGTTGAGCGTTTCTTCCGCGAGTTTGGCGCTCGACAAACGCCCTACTTTACAATAAGTAAAGGCCAAATGAGTATAATAGATAGAATAAGGATGAAACTATGCTGAAAATATTACATACGGCAGATTGGCATCTGGGGCAGACTTTCTACGACTTTGAACGCCAAAAGGAACATTTGCATTTCCTGTCCGAGATGCGCCGTATTATTGCGGAAAGAGAGATAGACGCGCTCTTAATTGCCGGCGACGTCTTCGACAGTCCCAACCCTCCTGCCGAAGCTCAGGAAATGTACTACCGCTTCCTCTACGAAGTAACGTCCGAAAATCCAGACCTTCAAATAATTATCATCGCCGGCAATCACGATTCCGCGGCCCGCCTCGAAGCTCCCGCCGCCCTGCTGAGATTGATGAATGTACACGTTAGAGGTATTGTTAAGCGCACAGAAGACGGCGCAATCGACTATCGGCATCTTATCGTCCCCATCAGGCAGGGCGATGAAATTACGGCATGGTGCTTGGCCGTACCATACCTGCGCTACGGCGATTATCCTCCCGCCGAAAACCTTAGCAAAAGCGTAGAAAAACTCTTCACCGGCGCATATTCTCATATCCCCGATAAATCCTTGCCGGTCATAGCGATGGCACACCTTCACGCCAGCGGCGCTACCATATCAAAAAAAGACAAATCCGAACGCATAATAATAGGCGGCGAAGAGGGCATACGCAGCGAAGCCTTTCCCGAACAGTTAAGTTACGTCGCCTTGGGGCATCTGCACCGCGCACAGCATCTCCCTCACCGCAACGACGCTTACTACTCCGGCGCTCCTCTGCCCATGAGTTTTGCCGAGCGCACTAACAAACAATTGGTGATAGTGGTTGAGCTTGCTGATAATAAGACCGATATCGAAAAGATAGAGCTACATCCCCTAATCTCCCTGCAAAGCATCTTTGCCGATTCGATAACAGAGTTGATTGAGAGGCTGCATCGGTTGCCCGAAGGCGACAAGCGCGAGGCGCCTTATTTAGAGTTGATAGTAAGAATCACCGAGCCTGAGCCGTCGTTGCGCAACACTGTCGAGGACGTCCTCAAAACCAAGCGCGTACAACTCGCCCGCCTTACTTGCTTCACGCAAAAGGATACAGCTAAATATGACACGGACGAGCCGGTTGACGCCGACTTGCATAGCCTAAACCCTATAGACCTTGCTGTCGATATATTCAATCGACGGGGCTATGATATGTTGGATACCATGTATTCGCTTCTAACACAGGTCATTAAGAACGAAACCGATTCCTAGTTACTCCTTTTTTACCAGAGGCGAGGCGGCATACTGCTTGTTGAGGTAGTCAATAACCTCGGTAGTAATGTTATGGCTCTGATTTGAATATAGAATATTCTCACCGATTTTGCCCAAAATAAGCTGGTAGTTCTTGTCCTTGTTGAACGCCGTCAAGTGCTTCACTATCGTCGAGCGCAGATCCTCGTTCACGCGAGCCTGCTCTTCCGAAAGTTTTTGAGTTTGTTCGTCCTCAAGTTTCCTCAACTCATCCTGCTTTTTGATCAGTCGTTGCTGCTCGGACTCGGCTCTCTCGCGTGACAAATAAGAGTTGGTCTGAGAAAGGCGATCAAACTCCTCCACCTCTGCCTTAAACTTACGCTGTTTCTCAGTCATATTCGCTCGCGCATTCTCGAACTTCTTCATCATCTGCTCGTTCAAATCAATCGAGTAGGTGTAAGTCGAAAGCAACGAATCCAGATCGACATAGGCAACAGGCAAGGGTTTATCAACCGTTACCTCTTCACTTGCCTTTTCGCCGGATGACGATGACTGCCCTTTGCCTGTAAAATGCAGAGCAAACAAAACTATAATAGCTACTGCCAGAGCCACTTCAATCACATAATGTATTTTATACTTCATTTCCATTTATATAATTAGTTATTTACTTAGTAATCACTCTTTTATCAATCTCAAAAATATTTTTACGCCTTCCGGCCTCAAAGTCCTGAGTTGCGGCGCAACTTATACCTCGCTTACGCATCGACGGATTGCTGCCGATGTGTGTGTCGGGGAAACGACCATCCTTCTTTAATACAATCTTTATGCCCATCAAAAGCATACTGACGAGAAGAATTATTATGCTTGCAACTACAATTGTGAACATTTTTTCTTACTTTTGTGGGCACAAAGATACGAGTTTAATAGATTATTCCGTACCTTTCAGGCAATTATTTTTCGTGTTTTTGTTTTAAAACACATAAATTGAAATGATTTAACAATTGATTAATTAACAATAAATACATTTAACATTATGACTATCAACGATTTAGAGCCAAAAATGGTATGGAAGTTTTTCCATGAGATAACCCAAATACCCCGTCCATCTAAGAAAGAGGGTAAGATAATAGAGTACATCGAGCGGTTGGCGGCATCCGAAGGCTTAGCAATAAAGAAAGATGCAGCGGGCAATCTCTGTCTCTCGAAGCCGGCAACAAAGGGCTACGAGAGCTTGCCGACCGTCATCCTGCAGGCGCACCTCGACATGGTCTGCGAGAAGAACAGCGACGTTGTGCACGACTTCGAGCACGACCCTATCCGCACTGTTGTTGACGGCGAATGGCTGCGTGCCGAAGGTACTACTCTCGGTGCGGATAACGGCATCGGCGTGGCGGCGGCGCTGGCGGTGATATTCTCGCCGGAGGTAGAGCACGGGCCTATAGAATGTCTGTTTACGGTCGATGAAGAGACCGGTCTGACAGGCGCTAATGCTCTGCAAGAAGGCTTCCTTACAGGCAAGATTTTGCTTAACCTCGACAGCGAAGACGAGGGGCAGATTTTCGTGGGATGCGCAGGCGGCAAAGGAACGGCAGCGACTTTCGACTTTAGCCCTGTAGCTGCACCCGATGCGCTTCAGTATTTTCAAATCAAAGTTACCGGTCTTAACGGCGGTCATTCGGGCTGCGATATCCACAAAGGTCTGGGTAACGCTAACAAACTGCTTGTCCGCTTCCTCTATCGCTTGCGCGAAGAGTGCGACTTCACTCTCGCCAAGATTCAAGGCGGTAACCTGCATAATGCCATCGCTCGCGAGGCTTCCGCGGTCATAGGTTTGTCGGCCGACAAGCGTGAACAGGTGCGTGTGCTGCTTAATAATTTTGCCTCGGATATAGAGAACGAACTGCGCCGGGTTGATCCTAATGTGCGCCTGCTGATGGAATCGACCGATGTGCCTGCTACCGTTCTGGCCAACGAACTGCGCGACCGTCTTATAAACTCGCTACTCGCCTGTCCGCACGGTGTTGTAGCCATGAGCCATGATATAGAGGGTCTTGTTGAGACTTCTACCAATCTCGCTTCAATAAAGGCTATTGGCGATGCGCAGATTGTTGTGGAGACAAGCCAGCGCAGTTCGCTCGACTCGGCCAAGATTGCCATAGCCGATCAGGTGGCGGCTGTCTTTCGTCTTGCCGGCGCTAAGGTCAAGCACGGCGACGGCTACCCGGGTTGGGCGCCTAATCCGGATTCAAAGATTCTCAAGACGGCACAGGACAGCTACCGCCAACTCTTCGGTCGCGAGCCGCAGATAATGGCTATTCATGCGGGTTTGGAGTGCGGCCTCTTCCTTGCTAAATACCCCGATATGGATATGATTTCGTTCGGCCCTACCATGCGTGCCGTGCACTCGCCCGACGAACGCATAGAGATAAGCACGGTCGCCCTCTTTTGGCAGCATCTGAAGGATGTACTGATAAAGGTAGAAGGTAGAAAGTAGAAATTTTGCAGGATTTGCATGTTAGGAGTTAGAAATTAGGCCAATAAATAGCAGATAAAGAATGGAAACAAAAAAATTCAAAAAGTTGCCTTACGGCACTTCAGATTTTAAAAAGATTATCTACGATAACTATGTCTATGTGGATAAGACGCGGTATATAGAACTGTTGGAAGAGGAATCCAACCCAAACCAGTTTTTTATCCGCCCGCGCAAGTTCGGCAAGAGTCTGCTTTTTACAACCTTGTCGTATTACTATGACCTCAGGGAGATGGAGAATTTCGACAAATTGTTTGGCGGCCTCTACATAGGCAAGCACCCTACACCCGAACACAACTCGTATGCCGTGATGCAATTTGATTTCTCCGGCGTGGATACGACCAGCGAAGAAGGATTTGTAAAGTCCTTTTCGGGTAATGTGCAGGATACGGTTATTGATTTTCTTCTGACATATAAGCATGTTTTTCCCGAATCGGACGATTACATACGTCAGATACATGAGGAAAAAGCCGGAATCAGTGCAGTGCAAAAAGTTTTTACTGTTGCTAAACAAAACAATGTCAAACTCTTTTTTATCATCGACGAATATGACCATTTCGCCAACGACCTTATTGCCATGGGTAACCGTCTGGGGAAAGACTTGTACAAGACTATGGTGTCTGCCAACGGTCTGGTACGCGACTTCTATGAACGGATAAAAATGGCGGCTAAATCGTCTATCGTGAACCGGACGTTTATCACCGGCGTTTCGCCGGTGATGCTCGACGACCTGACAAGCGGTTACAATATCGCAACAACGCTGACACTCAACCCTAAGTATAACGAAATGATGGGTTTTACGCAGGAAGAGGTCGATTGGCTGATGGTGGAGACCGGCGTTGATCCAAGTTTGATTAACGTTGATATGGAAGCATATTACAACGGCTATCTTTTTCATAAGGACGGCAAAAACAGGGTCTATAATCCTACAATGATACTCTATTTTTTCAGTCAGATAATAGATTTCGGCAAACCGCCCAAAAATATCATCGACCTGAATCTTAAAACGGATTACGGACGGCTGCAAAACCTGCTGAAAAATGAGAATAACCGCGAAACATTGATTCAAATTGTGAAAGACGGCTGCATAGTCGCGGATGTTGTTGAAAAGTTTTCGGCCGACATGATGAACGATGACGAATATTTTGTTTCGCTGCTGTTTTATATGGGTTTGCTGACCATCCGTGAGCCGTACCTCAACCTGTTGCGTCTGGAGATACCCAATTATTCCATCCGAACGCTGTACTGGGAATATATCCGTAAACTGTCCGGCGAAAATTCACCCGAAATGACGATTCGGTCTCGTCGTTTGAACGATGCGGTTACCGCCATGGCGATGGAGGGCGACCTGCAACAGTTTGTCAGTTATGTGTCGGAAAGCGCTTTCAGCAAGCTCTCGGACTACGACCTGCAACGCTTTGACGAGAAATATATCCAGATTCTGCTGCTGGCCTACCTCTTTATGAGCAAGTTATATGTGCCGATGAGCGAATATGAAACCGTTCCCGGTCGCGTGGATATTTTCCTGCAACGCCATCCGCTACTGCCGCAGGTGCGCTACGAATGGCTGCTGGAGTTGAAATACTGCAAGGCCTCAGCTTCGGAAACGGAGATCGCCGCCAAACGTGAACAGGGCTTGGCGCAGATGAAAGAATACACTCATTCTCACCGTATGGAAGGCCGTACGGATCTGAAAACGGCGGTGATAGTTTTTATCGGGAAAGACAAATTTGAATTGATAATTGATAATTGATAATTGGGTGGATTGCTTCGTGCCTCAATTTTGAATTGTAAATTGATTTGTTGCAACGATTATATGGACAGATTGCTTAGTGCCGGAAATATGTGCCTGTCAATCGGCAATATACACGTGTCAACGACCAAAAGACACGTGTGAATCTACAAAAGACAGGTGCATATTTGGCGCAAAACTCATGTTTTATACCTGCTTGAAGCAAATTCCGTATTGCTTCGCCATGACTGTAAAGGTAAAAACGCTCAAATGCAATGTAGATAAAAGACTGTTTGCCGTAACAGCTATTCACGGTTCACCAATCATTAATCA
>JAITPL010000083.1 GCA_031289445.1 Tannerella sp. | reverse complement strand
TCATCAATAACTCCCAACTTACCGTCGAGTTTCACAAAAGCCAGTCCTTCGTTGAAGTGGCCTACAAAGTCGTAGCGTAGCTTGTCTTGTTTTTTTGTTTCCATATAAATATTTCTTATTAAATTACGGTGCAAAGGTAGGGCGCGGATATGCCAAAACGTTGCAGATGTTCAAACTTTTTTTCAGAAACCCGATTTTTCGATTACAACTCAAACAAAACCGGATCGTTCGCAAGTTCATTTTTCTCATTTACTAAAGAGCTGTTAATGAATGTTGTGTTGCCGGATTTAATCATGCCATAGGCGTCGTGGATGTGTCCGAACAGGTGGTAGCGCGGGCGGATTTTGCTGACAGACTGCGTTGATGTTTTTCCGCCCGCAACTCATAAGATATAAAGTAAGGAATACCCCAAAACCTTACGCCTTCGATTTCGACGCCCGAATCGCAGGGGTAATACATGTTGTCCGGCAAAAACGATTGAATACCTTCGGCATTTTTTCCGTCCAAACAACGATCATGATTGCCTCCGACGAAAATTTTGTGCTTGTAGTTGAGCTTACCAAACCACTCAATGAAATCCGAAACTTCAGCGCCTTTACCCTCGGACACGTCGCCCGAATGAATGATGATATCGGCGGGCGGCAAGTCGTGCAGGGAACGGTGTTGACGGTGGATGTCGGAAATGTAAAGAATTGCTGTTGCCATATATTTTTGCGATTTTGAGTCCGCAAAGGTACATGAGAATATTGAAATTTACAAGCGCGAGGGATGAAAAAAGTTTTTTTAGATATGTCAACATCAAAATCGATGTCAATACATCTAAGTATGATGATGCTTACAATGAGCCTTTTCTGTGGCTCAGCCTCTCCGAAGGATATTGTACATGATACAATAAGCTCGCGGGATGATATTGTACATGATACAATAAGCCCGCAGGATGATATTGTACAGGATACAATAAGTAGAACAAGGGCAGATGACGCTCGTCTGCTCGAACTGGATGAAGTGGTCGTTACCGGTACGCGGACGCCCAAGAGTCTTCCGTCAAGGAGCTGTACTACGACTTCGACCGTCAGGGCATGTGTTGGGTTTACGGAAATGCCGATTTGAATGCCGAAAAAGGTTTGCATACCTCGCTTTCAGCCGAATATACCAAGGGCGCTCTCAATGTTTCGGTTTCGGGATACAATAATAAAATCAGCAACAAAATAACTCAGTATGAGATTATTAACTCTATCGGTAGCGCCGAGTTGTATTACAAAAACGTAAGCAGCGCGACGCTTCAAGGTCTGGATGTGAACGCGCAATATTGCCTGTTGCGCGAGCTGACACTGAAAGGCTCTTACAGTTTTTGCGATGCGGTGGACAATTCCACCGGTTTGCAACTTGAGAGCAATGTAAAGCATAGCGGCAGGGTTGCGGCTACATGGAACGGCAGTATTCGCAAAAGTCCTTTCTCGCTACAGTTGGCGGGGAGGCTCAATTCGCCTAAACTGTATCAGGAAATCGTTACCGCAGCCAACGGTGCGGAAGAGGCAATATTGAGCGAATCAAAACCGTTTTCGATATGGAAAGCGGTGTTAGTCAAACCTTTCCAAATTGCAAGCATAGTGAAGGCAAACAATGATGATTTTGTGCGCTACGAAGCAGTGTCGGCTGAAGATTTGGGACGACTTTCGCGCTACGATTTTGTGCTTGGTTTCGGTATGGGCATGCGTATCACCGCCGAGCAGCGGACGATGATACAGGTAGCTGCCGATAAGGGAGTTCCGGTTTATATTCATGCGGCAACCAACCCTGCCAATGCTATTTGTGGCCTCTACAGTGTGCAACTCAAACAGGTGCGCGATTATCTCGACAACGGCAACAAGCGCAACTATCAAAATCTGACGCATTACGTCAGGCAACATATTGATAACAAGCGATTTTTCGTTACCGCAGCCGATACGGCAGTCAAGACGGTTTCGGATGTGATTTATCATTTGGACGAAAATGTGTGGTTTGAAGATGTGAATGCTTATGAGGAGTATCTGCGCAGTCAGTCGTATTACGTCGAAGGCGGCGCTCGAATTGCTATTGTCGGCGGTTTCAATGATCCGTTTAGCGGTAATCGTGAAAATATCGACAGTCTGATTGTCGGTCTGCAAGGGGCAGGTATGAATGTCTATCCGGTTATTGCGGCAATGAAACGACTGGAATTTTTAAAAGCGATTCGTCCTGACGCCGTTATTTATTTTGCTCACGGAAGACTGTCTATGGGTCAGGCCGACGCCGCTGTCGAATGGATTAAAGCAAGCAATATTCCGCTTTTTACACCTCTTTCGCTGCTCGTTTCGCAGTCGCAATGGGAGGTCGACAAGATGGGTATGAGTGGCGGTTTTCTCTCGCAAAGCATTGTGATGCCGGAACTCGACGGCGCTATTTATCCATATTCGCTTAATGTTCAGGAACTTGACGATGAGGATCTGTTTCTTTTCAAAGCCATTCCTTCGCGGTTGAAAAGTTTTGTGAGGATAGTGGATAATTTCATCGCTCTTAAACGTAAAAGCAATGCCGATAAAAGGCTGGCTATCTATTATTTCAAGGGCGCGGGACAATCGACCCTCGCGGCGCAGGGACTGGAAACCGTTCCGGCGCTTTATAATTTCCTGAAACATCTTCGCGCAGAAGGTTATAATGTAGCCGACTTACCCGATGACGTCAAGGGTTTTGAGCACTTGTTGATGTCGCAGGGAGCGGTGATGAGTACGTATGCCGAAGGCGCTTTCGACGAGTTTCTGAAAAACGGCCGGCCTGCGCTTATCGAGAAAAGCGAATATGAAGCATGGGCGAGGCAATCACTCGAAACGTCTTTATACGAGGATGTTGTAAATGCTTATGGCGAAGCGCCCGGCAAGTATATGGCGGTGCATAGGGACGATAAATCTTATATCGTAGCGGCCCGCATTCAACTCGGCAATATCGTTTTGCTACCGCAGCCTATGGCAGGATTGGGCAGTGATGCTTTTGCTATTGTGCATGGCGCTAAAGCCCCGCCGCCTCACACTTATATCGCCGCTTATCTGTGGGCGCAACACGCTTTTCGCGCTGACGCCGTCATGCACTTCGGCACGCACGGCAGTTTGGAGTTTACCCCGCAGAAACAAGTCGCTCTCGGCAATTTCGACCTGAGACAGAAAGGCAAAATCGCGGAGCTGGCGCTGCAGAAACAAGTCGCTCTCGGCAATTTCGACTGGCCTGACCGTTTGGTCGGCAGTATGCTCCATTTCTATTACTATACTATCGGCAATATAGGCGAAAGCATGATGGCTAAACGCCGTTCGTATGCCACGATTGTTTCGTATCTGACGCCCGCTTTTATGGAGACGGAAACGCGAGCGCAGTTCAAGACTTTACAGGAAAAAATCCGGCATTTCCATAAGACCGAAGGCGAGCAGGCGCAAACAGCGGCTTCTTTGGACGTCAAACGCATCGCTCTCGAAATGGGATTGCATCGCGATTTGAGGCTCGACAGTCTGCCTGCAACGCCCTATTCAGCCTCGGAAATAGAGCGTATAGAGAATTTTGCCGAAGAGATAGCCAACGAAAAAATGAATGGTCATCTCTATACTTCCAGTGTCCCTTACGGTCTCGAAAAAATCCGCTCTACCGTCGTGGCGATGAGCGCCGACCCTGTGGCTTACAGCATAGCAAAATTGGAAAGATTGAGCGGCAAAGTTGACGAAGCACAACTCAAAAGTAAAACGTTTTTCACGCAAAAATATCTTGAGCCAGCTAAAACGCTTGTTAATAAAATCCTTGACGGCATGAATGTCAGCGACGAATTGATTTGCTCGCTTGCAGGCGTCCGACAAGATGATTTAAGCGAATCGAAAAAGATACTTGCTCCTCCACGCCGCACCATGCCTGCTTCAAACGACAACGCTTCGAATGGTAACGCTTCGAGCAGCATGTCAGGCGCAGAAAAAAGCGCATCCAAACCATCATCCGGCGGCCATCCGTCGTGGATACCCAAAATCGGTCAGCGGCCTGAAGAAACAAAAAAGGACGCAGAAACCAAACCGACATCAGTTCCGCCGCCTGCTTATACCACCGAGCAGAAGGCCAAAGCAAGGGCGATAGTAGAAATAGAGCGCACTGTCCGCAATATTTAGGCCTACAAAAAAGCCCTTGAAGAGAGTCCGGCGCAAGAATTTAGCTCGCTGACAAACGCTCTGTCCGGCGGTTACATTGAGCCATCATCGGGAGGCGACGCCGTAGCCTATCCTACCGCCGTACCGACCTGTCGAAACCTGTACTCCATCAATGCCGAGGCAACACCTTCGAAAGTCGCTTGGGAAAAGGGAGTTGCGTTAGTCAATGCTACGCTTGAACAGTATCGCAAAACGAAGGGCGACTATCCCCGAAAAGTCAGTTATACATTCTGGAGCAGCGAGTTTATCGAAAGCGAAGGGGCGACCATTGCGCAGGCTCTGTATATGCTTGAAGTTTAGCCTGTTAGAGATACTTACGGCCGTGTATCCGACCTGCAACTAATTCCTGCCGAGCGTCTTGCCCGCCCGCGTATTGGTGTAGTTATCCAAACATCCGGTCAGTTTCGCGATTTGGCAGCATCGCGTCTTTCCCTTATTAGTCGTGCGGTCGAAATGGCTGCGGCAGCAAAAGACGATGGCTTTGACAATCTTGTTGCGGCAAGCGTTCTCGAAACAGAGCGACTTCTTGTCGAGGGAGCGCCTCCGATAGAAGCCAGACAACTCTCTTTACAGCGTATCTTTGGAGGCGTTAACGGCATGTACGGAACAGGTATCCAAAACATGGTAACGAGCGGCGGCAGGTGGGAAAACGAGCAGGAAATCGCCGCTACTTATATCAACAATATGGGCGCAGTCTATGGCAGTGAAAAGGAGTGGGGACAGTTTCGCGAAGGCCTGCTGCGAGCCGTCCTGCACAACACCGATGTGGTTGTCCAGCCTCGCCAAAGCAACACTTGGGGAGCGCTGAGTCTCGACCATGTCTATGAATTTATGGGTGGCATGAATCTTGCCGTCCGCAGCGTTACAGGTCAAGACCCCGAAGCCTATTTCGCCGACTATCGCAACCGCAACAATGTGCGTATGCAGGAAATCAAGGAGGCTATCGGCGTCGAAGCCCGCTCAACTGTTTTCAATCCCGCCTATATCCGCGAAGTGATGCAGGGTAACGCTTCGAGCGCCGCTCAAATCACTGAAGTCGTTACTAACACCTATGACTGGAACGTGATGAAACCCAAGGCTATAGATAACGATATGTGGAATAAATTCTACGATGTCTATGTCAAGGACGAATACAAGTTGGGGACGGATGCGTTTTTTCGTCGCGAGAATCCTCAGGCTTTGCAGGAAATAACAGCCGTGATGCTCGAAACAGCCCGCAAAGGGATGTGGAGCGCAACTAAGCGGCAACTGTCCGATATTGCCGTTCTGCATACCGATTTAGTGCGCGAGTTTGGCTCTGCGGCGTCGGGTTTTGCGGGCAGCAATGTCAAGTTGC
>JAITPL010000047.1 GCA_031289445.1 Tannerella sp. | reverse complement strand
ATGATTAAATATAAAGGTACAACGCTCTATCCCGCAGCGCTTTACGAGATATTGGAAAATATCCCCGAAGTGAAAAATTATATCGTCGAAGTATATACCAATACGATAGGAACGGACGGAATACGGATTCTTGTCGGCAGCCACATCAATAGCGAGACATTAATCAAGAGCATCAAAGACCTTTTCCGTTCAAAGATTCGCGTCGCCCCCGACGTCGTTTTCGAGCCTGTCGAACTGATTGCCAAGAAACAAATGCCTCCGACAAGTCGCAAACTGATAAAGTTTATCGACTACCGGTAAGGCGCTTTACAAGTTTATTGAACGGACGATATCCTTGCCGAACAGACGTTTTACAAGTTTGTTGAACGGACGATATCCTTGCCGAACAGACGCTTTACAAGTTTATCGAACGGACGATATCCTTGCCGAACGACTTGTTGACTAAGGCGCGTTCGCGAGGGCGATAGGTGCCTTCTTCCATCTCGCGGAGAACTACCTGAGTGAACAGTTTGAACATTTTCTGCTCCTGACTTTCATCCTTGTAGAACGTGTCCCAGGCATAGTCGTACAACTCCTGCAAGCGTTCGGCCGTCATGTTTTTCGGTTGAAAAACCACCTGCCCCGCGTTGTAATGATTCCAGTCGAAATCAAAAATACGTCCCTGGCGCAAATAGTCGTCATAGCCCTTGGTATGCGGGAAGGGCGTCATTACGGTAAACTCCGCCAGGTCGAGGTCTATTTCGAGCAAAAAATCAACCAGTCGCTTGATGTCGTCTTCGGTTTGACTGTCGATGCCAAGCAGGATAGTGCCTTCGACGCCTATTCCGTAATCGTGATAGCGACGCACCCGCTCCTTGATATAGCTTGACGTGTCGTAAACTGCCTGATATACATACCATGCGCCCGCCTGGGCAGCGAGGTCAAGCACCTTGGGGTCGTCTTCGATAGTATGGCTTATCCATTTCTTTTTGAAGGGAATCATCTCGCGAAAGAGTTCCATCTCCCATTCCTTGTTTTGAGCAAGCGAGTTGTCAACCACAAAGAGGCGATTATTGTCGATGGTAGCAAGGTCTTCTATTACCTTGCCAACAGGACGCGGACGGAAGAAGCGACCGCCGAGATACGAAACCGCGCAGGGGTAGCAACTGAAGCGGCATCCGCGTGAGGCATGGAAAAGGTCAACCATCTGCACGCCCTTGTGATTGTACAGGTCGCGCTTGTAGAGGTCGCGCCGTGCAGGGCCTACATCCTCTATGGCCGGATGCTTTATCATATAGTTGTAAACTTTCTTGAGAGCGCCCTGCTTCCAGTCGCCCAGCACTTCGGTCATGCGCCCTTCGGCCTCGCCAAGAAACACACTGTCGGCATGTTCCATAGTCTCTTCGGCATGAAGCATGGCAGAGATGCCGCCAAAAATCACCTGCTTGCCGCGCCGGTGATACTCGTCGGCTATCTCCCAACCGCGCTTGACCTGCGTACTGAGCATCATCGAGATGGCTACCAGATCACATTCATCGTCGAAGTTCAGCGCTTCAACATTCTCGTCCGTAAACGAAATGTCGGCCTCGTCGGGAAGAGCTGCCGCAAAGACTACCGGACCGTGCGGAGGCAGGTTGAAGGTAGTCTGTCCCGGCAGCTTCTTCCACTTGGGATAAATCAATTTTATCTTCATCTTGTTGTAAAAATCTCTACAAGGTATCCTCGATTGCTGCCTGCGCTGCGGCGAGGCGGGCGATAGGCACGCGATACGGCGAGCAGCTGACATAGTTAAGACCTACCTTGTGGCAGAACTTGACCGACGAAGGCTCGCCGCCATGTTCGCCACAGATGCCGCACTTCAAGTCGGGGCGTATCGAACGGCCTTTCTCCGTAGCCATGCGAACTAACTGCCCTACACCTTTCTGGTCGAGCACCTGGAACGGATCGTTAGGCAGTATCTTCATATCAAGATAGGCCGGAAGGAAGGATGCAATATCGTCGCGGCTGTAGCCGAAAGTCATCTGTGTAAGGTCGTTGGTACCAAACGAGAAGAACTCGGCCTTGCTTGCGATACGGTCGGCAGTAAGCGCTGCACGCGGTATCTCGATCATCGTTCCTACCTTGAAATCAATCGTCTGGCCATGCTCGGCGAAGAGTTTGGCTGCGGTCTCGCGGATAACCTTTTCCTGAGCGGCAAACTCATGGAGGATACCTGTCAGAGGCACCATTATTTCGGGATATGTAATAAGACCTTCGGCTTTAAGTTCGAGGGCGGCGCCAAGTATTGCGCGTGTCTGCATCTCGGTTATTTCGGGATAGGTGTTGCCAAGCCGGCAACCGCGATGTCCGAGCATCGGGTTGGCCTCGTGCAGGGATTCGACGCGCACGCGGATAGTCTCATACGAAACACCCATTATTTCAGCCAGTTCGCGCTGTTCTTTTTCGTAGTGAGGCACAAACTCGTGCAGAGGCGGGTCGAGCAGGCGGACGGTAACAGGATAGCCTGCCATCGCCTTGAATATTCCCTTGAAATCGTCCTGCTGATAGGGCAGTATCTTTGCCAGAGCGCGGCGACGGTCTTCGACGGTCTCGGCAAGAATCATCTCGCGCATGGCGCGTATCTTCTCGCCCTCGAAAAACATGTGCTCCGTGCGGCACAGACCGATACCTACCGCTCCGAAACCGCGTGCCATCACCGCATCGTAGGGGGTATCGGCGTTAGTGCGGACGACAAGGCGAGTGTGTTTGTCGCAAAGTTTCATCAACTCTGCAAAGTCGTCGTCCAGCTCGGCCTCTTTGGTGCCGACCTCGCCGACATATATCTGACCGGTTGAGCCGTTAAGCGAGATAAAATCGCCCTCGCCAAGTACGGTTGAGCCTACTGTAAGCGTCTTTTTGGCATAGTCGATGACTAACTCGCCGGCGCCCGAAACACAACACTTGCCCATACCGCGGGCAACGACGGCAGCGTGCGAAGTCATGCCTCCACGAGCTGTCAGGATACCTTTGGCGGCCGCCATTCCCGCAAGGTCTTCGGGCGAAGTCTCCACGCGCACCATTATGACGTGCTCGCCTTTAGCCGCCCATACCGCAGCATCGTCGGCGTTGAATACAATCTTGCCACAGGCAGCTCCGGGTGAGGCCGCCAAACCTTTAGTCAACACCTTGGCTTCGGCCAGGGCTTTTTTATCGAATATCGGGTGAAGCAACTCGTCCAGCTTGTTAGGCTCAACGCGATTGATAGCTGTTTTTTCGTCAATCATGCCCTGACGCAACAAATCCATAGCTATCTTAACCATAGCCGCGCCGGTACGCTTGCCGTTACGTGTCTGCAAAAACCACAGTTTGCCCTCCTGAACGGTGAACTCCATGTCCTGCATGTCTTTATAGTGATTTTCCAGTTTCTCCTGCAAGTCATAGAGTTGCTTGTAGATAGGGGGCATCGCCTCTTCCATCGAAGGATAAATCGTCTTGCGGTCTTCTTCCGAAACGCCTGCCAGCTTGGCCCATCTCTCGGAGCCGATTTTGGTTATTTGCTGCGGAGTGCGGATGCCGGCAACGACGTCTTCGCCCTGAGCATTAATGAGATACTCGCCGATAAAGAGGTCTTCACCGGTGGCGGCGTCGCGACTGAATGCTACGCCGGTAGCCGAGGTCGCGCCCATATTGCCGAAGACCATAGCCTGTACGTTCACTGCCGTTCCCCACTCTGCCGGTATGCCTTCCATCTTGCGGTAGAGTATGGCACGCTCGTTCATCCAACTGTCGAACACGGCGCAGATGGCGCCCCACAACTGCTCGTAAGCATCGTCGGGAAAGGATTTGCCTGTTTGCGCCTCCACAGCGGCCTTGAACTTCGCAACCAGCGTTTTGAGGTCGTCAACTTCAAGGTCGGTGTCAAGTTTGACGCCTTTCTTCTCTTTCACTTCGTCGATAATGACTTCAAAGGGGTCTTGCTCGTTCTTGTCGGCCGGCTTCATGCCAAGCACCACGTCGCCATACATCTGCACAAAACGGCGGTACGAATCCCAAACGAAACGCGGATTGCCGGTCTTGGCTACCAAGCCCTCAACTACCTTGTCGTTAAGCCCAAGGTTGAGTATAGTATCCATCATGCCGGGCATCGAAGCGCGAGCGCCCGAACGTACCGATACAAGCAAGGGATTGCCGACGTCGCCAAACTTGGAGTTCATCAGCTTCTCGACGTTTGCCAAAGCCGCCTCCACATCGCTCTTGAGAATGGCTACAACGGTGTCGTGGCCTTTCTCAAAGTACTCGTTACAAACTTCGGTAGTGATAGTAAACCCCGGTGGTACCGGCACTCCGATAAGATTCATCTCTGCAAGGTTTGCGCCCTTGCCACCAAGCAGATTCTTCATATCTGCCTTACCTTCGGCTTGTCCGTTGCCAAAGGAATAAACTCTTTTTTTATCCATACTTTCTTTATTTAATTGTTAAAATTTTCTATGGTTTTTGCTATGTTGAGTTTGCAAAGGTACTACTTTTTTTGAAATAAACAAATGTGGAAGGCAATTGAGGATGACAATTGACAATTGACAATTGACAATTGAGAATGGCGGGGAGGCTGATAATATCTTGCCTGAAAGGACATAAGGCATAGTTCCTTGACCATAAAGCATAAGCTATTTGTAAAATGTAGTTTGATACACGTCTCCATCGTTAGCAGTATGTTCTAAAGTGGAACATACTGAATCCTCATTCAATATAGACAAATGAAGGGCGCAAGGCCTATAACATTCGCTAATGGGCGTCGCCGACACTTTATAATAAATTCTTCAGTTTGCTTTTCGCATCAAGCGGTCGCAAATGGCTTCCTTTTTCTGTTATCACGCCATTTTTGTCAATCAACAGATAAAACGGTATTCCGGATATTTCAAAAAGAGTTCTTATTTCTTGACTTTGTTGCCTCGTCAAAAAATAATGCTGGCCGCCAAGCTGGAATTTTGATATGGTAGCCTTGTATTTTTGCTCTTCCGATTCAAGGCAGATGTAAACAAATGCCACATCTTTGTCTTTCATCTCGTCTTCCACAATTTTTGAATTTGGCATTTCACCCAAACAAGGGCCGCACCATGTCGCCCAAAAATCAACATAGATTACCTTATTTTTATTGGATTGCATAATGCTGTCCACTATTTGATTGACGGACGAATGAGATACATCTTTCAAAATCGCTTCCGTATAAATTTTCGGATTTTCTATTCTCGCTTTGGTTTGAAGATACTTTTGAAAAATCGGCTCTTTCAAAAACGGCTCTTTTATATAAGTATCGGCAAGTTCCCTATATTTTTCGAATGTTGCTATATCCTGTTTTTCAAATTCTTTATTGAAAATACCGGTTAACATTATTTGGAGCAACAGCGGGTCGGGAACAAATTCTATTGTGCTGTGAATAATAATCGAATCGACAATTTTCGCTCGCGCTAACAAACGGCCTCCGGGGAGAACTCCCCCATCTATATTTCTATCTCTCAAATTATCAACCACATATATGTTGAATCTCTCTGCAAAAAGACGCAACGCATAAGTACTTATAAACATGGATGAATCAATCGGTAAGCGGTCGAGAAGTCTATCGTAAAATCCTTTCGGGACATCCCAGTTATCAACAAAATCATAATTGTTATTACCACGCTTAATCATAGCGTTCATACCGTTAGCTTCTCTGTGACCACGCGCATAATTAGCCAAATTTTCATAATAGTCTGATTCAATGTATATTAATGCCCACTTTTTAGTTTCTTCATTTGGAGAGTTTTCCGCCACGAATTTATCATAAAGCTCTTTATTTTGGCGCTTTATAGTATCCAAATATTGAAGATACTGTTCCGTATCATACTCCTTTACAGTCCTGCTTTTTTTATCCCAATCGGCATAGTTTTCATGCGAAAAATACATTTGCTGGAATTTTGCCACATCCTGATTCGTTTTTGCCGCATCGCCGCTAAACTTGATGGAAGCCAATAATTCGGGTCTATTATTGTATTTTCCGTCAAAATGGACAAACAAGCTATCGGTTGGGTGCAGCAACACTAAAAAATTAGCTTTATATGTTATCCAGACATCGGTTGGATGATAACTTTCAAAAATCGCAATGAAATTTCCGAGACTGTCCGCCTTCGCATCTATTCCATCCGCCTTGATGTAACCCAATCTATTCACATATAATGTAATAGGCCTCTCAGGGTCATAATTGTCAATTTTCCCTGCAACAACAATTTGCTTCGGGATAGAGATAGCCTTTATTTCACTGTCCCATGGATAAATAAAGACAAATAAAAGATAAAAAACATGTTTAATTTTCATTGTTAATTTATTTATTTATTATGTTTCCGGCACTCCTGATTTTATTCTGATTATACAAACAAGCCGAAGCGCCGCTACAAACCTGCCGCAAAATCGCTGCAAAGTTACAATATTAAAATGGATAAAACAAATATTTTCTCATTTTTTTTTCGACAAAGACTTGAAACAAGAGAAAAAAACCTCCCCCCAGAGGGGGAGGTTGGTAGGGATAGATAGGTCAGAACGTCTGTGTCGCCAATCGTTTATAACCGCCTAAGCGCCATTTGGCGTTTTCTTCGGTTACCTTGAAGAGTTCTACCGCTTCGGCGGGGAACTGCTTCAGCAACGATGCGAAGCTGACTTCGTTTCTCAAGAAATGGTTTTTGGGCATACAGTGCGCTTGTTGGCGAAGCCAATTATCGCGACAAGTTATGGCAAACTTTCCCGCAATGACGGCGATAATTGCCAATTGAATAG
>JAITPL010000196.1 GCA_031289445.1 Tannerella sp. | reverse complement strand
GTCAACTGATGCAGAATGCGGACACTGCGACCGGTCTGGGCGGCGGCGCTGAAGACGGCCAAACGAAAATCCATCTTGCTCACTATCTGCGAACAGGAAAATGTAAACAATATACCGCCGGGTTTTATCTTGCCGATAGCTATGGCATTAAGCTTGCGATAACCTTGCAGGGCATTGCGCAAAGCGTCCTTGTGTTTTGCAAAAGCGGGCGGGTCGAGGATTATAAGATCGTAGCGGTTATCAATGGTCTCCATAAACCGGAAAGCGTCGTCGGTAAAGGCCTGATGACGCTTGTCGTCCGGAAAATTCAGGGCTACGTTATCGTCGGTCAGCGCTATGGCTTTGGCCGAACTGTCAACCGAGTGCACCGTCGCAGCGCCTCCACGCAGGGCATAAACCGAAAAACCGCCTGTATAGCAAAACATATTCAGCACATCGCGCCCACGAGCGTAGTGTTCGAGCAGAGTGCGGTTTTCACGCTGGTCGATAAAGAAACCTGTCTTCTGACCTTTCAGCCAGTCGATACGAAACTTCAGTCCGTTTTCGATAGCTATGTGTGCATCCGCGCTTTCGGAGCCGTAGAGGTACTCGTTCTCGTCGGTCAGTTCGGCACGCGAGGGCAGCGTCCCTTCGGACTTGTAATAGATGCGGCTTATACTGTCGGCCAGTTCCTCCCGCAGGGCGACGGCTATGTCTTTGCGCGAGCGGTGCATCCCTATTGAATGAGCCTGAACGATAGCCGTTTGTCCGTAAATATCAACCACAAGACCCGGCAAACCGTCTCCTTCGCCGTGAATCAGGCGGAAAGTATTGCTTGTCGCGGATGAAGCAAGCCCTGTCAGCAGTCGCAGTTGGAGGGCGCGGCGGAAACGGTCTTTCCAGAACGCGAGGTCGATGGTAGCCGGTTTGAAAGACAATATGCGCACCATTATGGTGGCCGACTGAAAATGACCCACGCCGAGAAAAGCGCCGTCAGAGCTGTATATTTCGACCACCTCGCCATCGGTTACGCCCTCTGCCGAAGCTATCGCGCCAGAGAAGACCCAGGGATGAAACCTCATCAGTGAGTCTTCTTTTTTAGGTTTGAGAATCAGTCTGTTATAACTCATTTTGAACGTTCTAAAAATTGATAAATTTGCAGGCACGACCAAGCGTCGAGAGCCGCATAGCGTCGTTGCGCTTCGGTCAGATATTCGGCTTCCCAGTTAGTCAGACGCTCGCGTTTCGATATTTTCTTGGCAAAAAGAATGGCGTAAATCTTCTGCAGGCTCATATCTTCGATGCCAAAATCGACGACATAATTTTGCAGGTCGATAAAATTACCCGGCGCCACGTCGGTTATGCGATGCAATCCGTTGAAGTCGTCGCGCAGGGAGAGGCCTATCTTTTTCACTTTCTCATTCCTCAGGAACGCCTCGAGCGCAGGCGGAATGCCGTGCAGTTTGTTGAGGCGAATAAGGAAGCAGGTATCGTCGGACGAGAGTTGCACAAGCGACATCTTGTATTGTTTATTTTTCGAGAAACTTGGTCGCGTCTCGGTGTCAAACCCTATTTCCCGCAAGGTCGATAGATAAGCAAGCGCCTCATCGAGAGCTTGCTCCGTTTCAACTAATATTATTTGCCCCTCGAAAATAGCTCTCGGCATCTTAGACATGGCTTCCTTACTTATCTTTTGCGCAAAATTCATTCGTTTTCGTCTTCGGGTGAATACTGTATTTCGTCGCTGAATCGCACGCAATGAATCGCGCGCAAGGCGTTCAGCAGTTTCTGCCCCCAGTAGAGGCGGAAATTTTCGTTGCACACATACAAGGCCTGATGCATCACGGCTTCGTTTTCCTGACGGAAGAGAGCTGCAAAGTTGCCCAAGTCCTGATAGACGTCGGCCAGACTTTCGGAAATAGTAGTAGCGATGGGGGTGTCGCTATATTCTATGTCGGGATGAAACGTTTCGAGGTACGAATCATGTTCGCCAAACAGCGAGGCTATGCGTGCGCGTATGACCTCATAAGTCTCTTCGGTGATGAAGTAATCGAGTTCGTCGGCGTCAAAAGGCTCTTCAACAGCGGGCAGCATGGCGGCTTTCAGGTAAAGCAGGGGGATGATTTTGACGCCCTTGTCAACGAACGCAAAGAGCGTATGACGTTCGGTCGCCTCCATCAACGCGCAAAATTCGAGCGTTACGGTAACAAACTCCAATGTGTTCCTGTCAAACAATACCTTTCTGTTTTCCATCGTCCTTGTGTGCTAAACCGCTAATCCTGAGTTATTTTATCTTGATAACTTTCGGCTGTAACGGAGTTGTCCGTCTTGAGGATAAGTCCCTGAAGCACTTTTCCCGGTCCGAGTTCAACAAAATGATCTGCGCCGTCGGCAATCATGTTCCTGACGGTCTGCGTCCATCTCACTGGCGCCGTCAACTGTGCGACAAGATTCTTTTTTATCTCGTCGGCGTCGGTCGAAGGCAAGGCCGTAACATTCTGATAAATAGGGCATACCGGTTTCTTGAACGAGGTCGCTTCAATCGCTTCCGCAAGTTCTGTGCGTGCAGGCTCCATCAGTGGCGAGTGGAAAGCGCCGCCGACCTTGAGCTTCAATGCACGTTTAGCGCCTGCTGCAATCAGCTTGGCGCAGGCCTTGTCGATACCTGCCGCATTGCCCGAAATAACCAACTGTCCGGGGCAGTTATAGTTGGCGCAAATGACTGTGTCGTCCGTCAACTCGGCGCATACCTTCTCTACCGCCTCGTCGGCCAAACCGATGACGGCAGCCATAGTCGAAGGCTGTAACTCGCAGGCTTTCTGCATCGCATAAGCACGCTTGGATACAAGCCGCAAACCGTCTTCAAACGTCATCGCCCCCGAAGCCGTCAGGGCAGAAAACTCGCCCAGCGAATGCCCTGCCATCATGCCCGGAGTGAACATCTTGCCCCATATCATGGACAGTATGACCGAGTGCAAGAACACGGCCGGTTGCGTTACTTTTGTCTGTTTAAGGTCTTCGTCCGTACCTGCGAACATGACGTCTGTAATACGAAAATCGAGAATCTCGTTAGCCTGCTCAAACAGTTCTCCGGCACGCTTATTCTCTTCATACATCGACTTTCCCATGCCCACAAACTGCGAGCCTTGACCGGGATATACATAAACTTTCATATAGTTAAAATTATTATTTCGAGCCGCAAAATTACATGAAAATATTGAGATTTACAAGCACGAGGGATGAAAAAAGTTTTTTTACTGGGAAAAGATACAAAAAAACCGCAAATTCACGCCATTATCTTGAGTGCGAACTTGCGGTTTCGGTGATGAAAATTTACAGCGCTCCTCTGATACGGTCGTCAAAAGCGGTGAGGGCTGCTTTGGCGCCTTCGCCCATGGCTATGGTTATTTGCTTGTAGGGAACGGTTGAAACGTCGCCTGCGGCATAGACGCCCGGCGTGTTTGTGCGACAACGCTCGTCGATTTCGATTTCGCCTATACGGTTGGTATTGACGATATCCTTGAATACAGCGCTGTTGGGCGTCAAACCTATCTGTACAAAGACGCCGTCAAGTGCAACGGTGCGCTCTTCCGCGGTCTCGCGATTTTTAACCTTGATGCCTGTTATCTTGACGCCATCAGCCTCCAATTCAAGTGTTTGCGAGTTAACAAACACCTCTGTATTAGGCAGATTCGTCAATTTATCCTGTAGCACCTTGTCGGCTTTCAGTTCGGGAAGAAACTCAAGTACAGTTACCTTAGAGCAGATACCGGCAAGGTCTATAGCCGCTTCGATGCCGGAGTTGCCGCCACCGACGACCGCTACATGCTTGCCCTTGTAGAACGGACCGTCGCAATGAGGACAGAAAGCCACTCCGCGACCTATATATTCGGCCTCGTTCTTGACGTTCAGCCGTCGCCAGCTTGCGCCGGTAGCGATTATAAGCGCGGGGGCTGCAAAACGCTCTCCTCCCTTGAGGCCAAGCCGCTTCATGCCGCCGTCGATTTCAACCGTCTCAACCCTCCGATTCTCAAATATATCTATCGGATAATCGGAAATATGACGCTTGAGGTTATCTGCGAGTTGCTGGCCGGTTGTTTTAGGGACAGAGATAAGATTTTCAATCCCTACCGTTTCTTTTACCTGCCCGCCGATACGTTCTGCCAGGATAGCGACCTTCAATCCCTTGCGGGCTGAGTAAATCGCCGCCGAAGAGCCTGCCGGCCCTCCGCCAACAACTATCACGTCGTACTGTTTTTCGGTCGTATCTATCTCTATTGTAGAGCTTTCATTCTGACCATATTTGGCTTCAAGTTTGTCGAGCAACTCGCCGAACTCGGCCTTGCCGGAGTGAATAAATTCTCCGTCGGCAAAGACGGCAGGCACGCCCTGAATCTTCAAGTTCTCCACTTCGGCCTCATTTATTGCGCCGTCCACAACCTCGTGCCTGATGTTCGGATTGAGCAGCGACATAAGGTTGAGAGCCTGCGCCACATCGGGGCAGTTGGTGCAAGTCAGCGAAACGTATGTAGTCAGATTTATCTCGCCTTTGAGGGCTTTTACTCTGGCCTGAATCACTTCGTCGGGAAAGTTTTTGCCTTTGCCGTCGGCGTTGAGTATGGCCAGCAGCAGTGTCGAGAACTCATGACCGTTAGGCGACATGCGGAACTTCAGTCCTGTGCGCTCGCCGTTCTTGAGGATATGGAACTCCAAACCCGCCCCGCTGTTCGAACGAACGGTGATGTTGTCCGAGCAGGCGGCGGTTTCGTTGAGCAGTTCGAGCAGTTCCTCTCCCGCTTCATGTCCGTCGGCGATGTAAGCGTCGAGAACGTAAGAGGCTGACAGAGAGGCAAATATTGAGCGTACTTGCTCTTTTAATTCGTTATCAAACATAAGCTGCGAATTAATTAGATTTTCCCTACAAGGTCGATGCCGGGTTTGAGGGTCTTGTCGCCTTTTTTCCACTTGGCGGGGCATACTTCGTTTGGATGTTCGGCCACGAAGATAGCCGCTTCGACCTTGCGAAGCAGTTCGGCTGCGTTGCGTCCTATGCCGTTGTCGTGCACTTCGCAAACTTTAATCTGTCCTTCGGGGTTGAAGACAAAAGTGCCTCTGTAGGCCAGACCCACCTCTTCGATATGCACTCCGAGGGCGCGGGTGATAGTACCTGTCGGGTCGGCAAGCATGTAGTAGCGGATTTTTTTGACCGCTTCCGAGGTGTCGTGCCAAGCCTTGTGGGTAAAGTGAGTGTCGGTGCTGATCGAGTAAATCTCTACGCCCAACTCTTTGAACTTGGCATAGTTGTCGGCCATGTCTTCAAGCTCGGTCGGACACACGAACGTGAAGTCCGCCGGATAGAAGAAAAACACGCCCCATTTGCCTTTGACGTCCTTGTCTGTAACTGTTTTAAACTCGCCTTCGTGATAGGCTTCTACCTTAAATTCAGGGATGTAAGAATTGATAATTGTTGCCATAAAATGTAAATTAAATTATT
>JAITPL010000094.1 GCA_031289445.1 Tannerella sp. | reverse complement strand
GTCTTTAGCGACCGTCGGCGAATTGTCGGCAGCCGAAAAGAAATCCGTAGGGGATACAATAATTCATATTTCAATGCGTTAACTAAATATTATTCACGGTTAAAATTTAAATGAGATGAAAAAGCCAAAAGAAACAGTAGCATCAGAAACGCTCGCGAATCTACAAGGTGTAAATCATAAAAAAAACGCTCAGGTAAAATGGATTAATGCAGCTAAATTCGCCTCCATCTTTTTAGTTGTCTTGTATCACTGCCCTCCTTCTATTGACGGTGTTGCCGGCCTTACATTATCGTACCTGATTATTCCGCCGTTCTTTTTTCTGGCCGGATTGTTATTCGATTTTGAAAGACATCCGTCGTTTATTGCATTCATTAAACTTAGGAGCAGACAACTATTAATTCCTTATTTCTGTTTTTTCTTCTTTTTTTATTTGGTTTGGTTGTCGGTTGGCAGAAATCTTTCATCTCCCGAAGAAATGGCAACACCTGTATATGCGCCTTTGCTTGAATATTTATACGGACGACCGTTGATGGTGGATTGGCCGTTGTGGTTTATAGCCGCTTTATTTTCCATGCAATGCGTATTTTATCTGTTTCGCAAAATAGACCGGCGGATAAGTGTTGCTGTCATCTTTTTATTGTCGTTGATTCCTCATCTGACAGATATGTCGCAGACGCCCTGGATGCTGGACTCGGTTTGCGACGCTCTGCCTTATTATGCCGTTGCCTCGTTGTACAAAAAGGAAATTTTCCGCTTCATGGAAATGAGAAGCCGTTTTTTGATTGGATTCATGCTGTTGATTATTCACTTTACATGCAATCTTCTGTTACTTGGTCGTCCGGATATGTATCTGTCGCTCCCGACAGGCTTTTTATGCGGCTTTAGCGTAATCATTCCTTTCTTTATTTTGATAAAGGGAATCGCAGACAAATGGGAAATGCATTCCCCGATTCAATATTTGGCAGCCAATACAATCATTATATTAGCTTGCCATACTTACGTAATCCGTTTCATTGAAATTCTTGCTTCACGTATCATCGGCGATAGCTTTTTCGATGGGCAATACGCACTAAAAACAGTAATAGCATTAACAGTTATGATTTCGATGTCGGCGCCTGTTTATATCATCAACAGGTATTTTCCATTTGTTTTAGGAAGAGGGGGAAAAATTGGAAATTAGAAATGTTTACAGAATTAACAGGATTTTCAAAATTTACATGATAGAAGAATGTAGGAGGTAGAAGATAGAAATGATAGAAGAGGCGAATGCTATTGTAGCACAGATGCTAAACAAGCAAAATACAATCATCTTTGCAACACAGTTCATTCGCCTCTCTCCATTCACCATTCTCCTCTCTCTATTCTCAATTCATAATTCATAATTCTCCATTCACAATTCTCCATTCTCCTCTCTCAATTATCAATTATCTATTATCAATTATCAATTAATCAACTCTGCGCTGCGTTTGATAAAGCGGCTTAGCGATTCGCCTTTCAGCAGGCCGTTGCTCAACAATGCCAAATCAATCAACTGACTCACTAACTTGTTTTCTACCGCATATTCCGTATAGACAGTCTTGCGTTGCTCGCGCAACTCATCCAGTTTCCTGTTGGTATTTGTCATGTCTTCCTTTTCGGCTTCGGTTATTTCTTCGGGCTTCTTCGCGTTTTGAGCTTCACGGAGGTCTTTCTGCCGCGTTTCCCAGCCGCGTATATCTCCAAGTATGGGAGTGATTTTATCGGCGCAGGCTTTCTCTTCGTCGTCGAGCACACGCTTGATAAGTTGATGGTCGGTGTTAAGCACGAGACTGTAACTGTCGGGCAACTCGCCATAGAACGACATCCCCGGTTGCATGGCCGCCATATCGCGCATACGGCGCATATATTCGCTCTGCGTCAGCAACACCGGATTAGCCTCCGCGCCAAGCGCCTCGAAGGTAACTATGAAATTGGTGTTCTCGATAGTCGGAATACGGCTCTTGAAGACCTCTTGCAAGGCTGTTTTCTGGTCGTCGTCAATCGAGACCACCTGCGCGTCTTCCTTGCGGATGATATTTGTTACCGTATCGCTGTCAACACGCACGTAGCGCGTCTTTTCGTTCTTTTGCTCGGCCTGTCCTATTGAAGGCACGTCGAGGTTGCCGTCGAACAGCAGTACGCTGTAACCCTTGTCTTTGGCGGCCTGAATATAACTGTACTGTTCGTTGGGATTGGTCGAGTAGAGATAAACGAGTGTGCCGTCCTTGTCGGTCTGGCTGTCCTTGACAAGCGTTTTATACTCCTCGAAGGTGAAGCACTTGCCATCCACGTCCTTATATAGCGAAAACTTGACCGCACGTTCATAAAATTTCTCGTCGCTCAACATGCCGTACTGTATGAAAATTTTCAGGTCGTTCCACTTGCTTTCGTACTGCACGCGGTCGCTCTTGAATATTTCTTCCAGACGGTCGGCTACCTTCTTGGTGATATGAGCCGAAATCTTCTTGACATTCCGGTCGCTTTGCAGGTACGAGCGCGAGACGTTGAGCGGTATGTCCGGCGAATCGAGCACTCCATGCAGCAGCGTCATAAATTCGGGTACTATGCCTTCGACCGAATCCGTTACAAACACCTGATTGCAATATAACTGTATCTTGTTGCGATGAATGTCGAGGTTGGATTTTATGCGCGGGAAATAGAGGATGCCGGTCAGGTTGAACGGATAATCGACGTTGAGATGAATCCAGAACAGCGGCTCTTCGCCTGCCGGATAGAGTTCCTGATAGAATGCCTTGTAGTCTTCGTCCTTGAGGTCGGCGGGTTTGCGCGTCCATGCCGGCGTGAGGTTGTTAATCACGTTGTCCTCGTCCTTATCGACATATTTGCCGTCTTTCCATTCCTGCTGCTTGCCGAAAACGATAGGCACCGGCAGGAAGCGACAGTATTTAGTCAGCAGCTCGGTGATTTTGGTCTTTTCGAGGAAGGTCTTGTTGTCGTCGTCGATGTAGAGGATAATATCGGTGCCCCGGTCATCGCGGCTGGTCTCGGTCATGGAGTATTCGGGCGTGCCGTCGCAGCTCCATTTAACCGCCACGGCATCCTCGCGGTACGATTTGGTAATTATCTCTACCTTCTTCGAGACCATAAAAGAGGAATAGAATCCAAGCCCGAAGTGTCCTATGATGGAGGCTGCGTCGTTCTTGTATTTGTTGACAAATTCCTCGGCGCCCGAAAAGGCTATCTGGTTGATATACTTCTCTATCTCTTCGGCAGTCATGCCCACGCCGCGGTCCGTAACGATAAGTTTCTTGCCGTCGATACGTATCTGTATCGAGAGGTCGCCAAGCTCGCCCTTGAACTCGCCTACGGACGAGAGGGTCTTGAGTTTCTGTGTCGCATCGACAGCGTTGGAGACCAGTTCGCGAAGGAAAATGTCATGGTCGCTGTACAAAAATTT
>JAITPL010000079.1 GCA_031289445.1 Tannerella sp. | reverse complement strand
TATTGATGCGGTCTTGCGTGGTTACGAAGAGGTTTGTCGGATAGATATTGAGATTGTTCTGCGCGTCGATTGTCTCTCCCGTAAGCGGATGGAAGGAGGTTATCCTGTCAATCCCGTCATCCCAGAACTCTATCCTGTAGGCCACGCCGTCGAATCCTTCAATCGAAGGGAAGATATCGACGGTGTCGCCGTTAACACGGAACGATCCGCTGGTGAAATCGACCTTGTTGTTGACGTAAAGTGCATCTACAAAGCGTCTCAGCAGAGCGTCGCGCCCTATTTTCATGCCTTTTTCGATACGGACTATCTGTTCGGCAAAGGCGCTCGGATCGGCCATGCCATAGATGCACGATACCGACGAGACGACTATCACGTCACGCCGACCGGATAGCAGCGAAGCCGTAGCCCGCAGCCTCAGCTTGTCGATTTCCTCGTTTATTTGCAGGTCTTTTTCGATATAGGTGTCGGTCTTGGGGAGGTATGCTTCGGGCTGATAATAGTCATAGTAGGAGACGAAATATTCGACCGAGTTTTGCGGAAAGAAGCCCTTGAACTCGCTGTAGAGCTGTGCCGCCAGCGTTTTGTTGTGGCTCAGCACAAGGGTGGGGCGTCTAACCTGACTGATTACGTTGGCTATGGTAAAGGTTTTGCCCGACCCTGTTACGCCGAGCAGGGTCTGGTACGAAATGCCGTTGTTGAGGCCTTCATCGAGCGCCTTGATAGCCTCCGGCTGGTCGCCTGTGGGCTTGTATGGTGATGAAAGTTCAAAGTTCATATTCCGTAATTATGAGGTACAAAAGTACGAAAAAAAATTAGAAGTTAGAAGTTAGAAATTGCTGGCGCAAACTTTAAACCTGTAGCGGCAAACTTGCGGCAAACCGCGGCAAACCTGCCAAGTTTTTAAAACTTGGCAGGTTTCGGCTATCCGTATCCGCAGATTTTCAATCCATATCCGCAGATTTTAACACATAAAAAAGCCGCCTTCGATGTTATGAGCATCAAAAACGGCTTCCGGATTATCAAATTTTAAACTTTAAAATTATGAAAACTATACTTCTATGCTATACGGCTTGCGTATGGGATTTGCACGGCGACGGTTGGCTTCGGCGTCAAGGAAGAACTCTTCCTTGGCGGGATTCCAGGTCAGCTTGCGGTCGAACTCGTAGCACAGGTTGATGATGTGACAAAGCGATGCGGTGCGGTGTCCTATCTCGACGGTGCTTATGGGTTGTTTGCGGGTCTTGATGGCGTTGAGAAAATCATTGTAGTGATCTTCGCTGTTATAGAGGCGAACGTCCTTGTCGGTAAAGGCTTCTTCCTTTATCTTTCCGGGAATGGTGTCGAAGATGCCGCGACTGATGTCTATCACGCCGTCTTCGCCGATAAAGCGGCAGAGATTGCCGTCCGACTTGCGGAAACCCGGCTCGTGGGTCATGATCGTACCGTTGGCATAGCGCATCGTCAGCGGACGCAGTTCCTTTGTGTCGGGAGGGGTAAACTCTACCGGACCGCTGTCGTCCATACCCAAGGCCCATTGCGCGATGTCGTACATGTGCGCTCCCCAGTCGCATATCATGCCGCCGCCATACTCCTTGTAATTGCGCCAGTTGGGGAATGTCCTTGCCTCCATCGGCGGCGCCAGTTCCTCGTTGTAGGGATTCATCGGAGCAGGGCCGATCCAGCGTTCCCAGTTCAGAGTCGGGGGTACGGGCTGTTCCTTCAGGTCGTAGGGAATGGCATGGTTGCCCACGGATACCTTGACTTCCTTTATCTGACCGATGTAGCCGTTTCTGACAAGCTCGCACGCCTGGCGGAAATTCTTCCACGAGCGTTGCATGTTGCCTACCTGAAGCACGCGATTGTACTTGGCCACCGCATCGGCCATTGCGCGACCCTCGGCGATGCTGTGCGCCATCGGTTTCTCCACATACACGTCCTTGCCTGCCCTGCAAGCCTCGATGGTCATCACCGCATGCCAGTGGTCGGGCGTACAGATGATAACGGCGTCGATGTCCTTGCGGTCGAGCAGTTCCTTGTAGTCGGCGTAGGCCTTGTAACCCTGATAAGCCTTGCCGAAGGCCTTGACGGTTGTGTCGTCAATGATTTTCTTCATCGCCTCCAGCTGCCGCGATTCGCAGTCGGAAGCAGCGATGAGATTGGCTCGCTTGGCAAATTCGGGAGCAAGCGTCCAGCGCCCCTGTGCGCCACAGCCGATGATGCCCATGTTGATCTTGTCACTTGGAGCTAAAAAGTTCTTCCCGCCCATTACAGAGCGGGGAATGATTGTGAACGCGGCCGTAGCCAGCATTCCGTTTCTCAAAAAATTTCTTCTGTTCATGGTTGATACTTTTAAAAATTGACTGCAAAGGTAAACAAAATTTATGATATATCGTTATCCGAAACAAAATAATGTTCATCCGAAGCAAAATAATGTTCCTTTTGATGTTAAAATAAATAAGTGACCGTCTATGACGGCGGGAGAGCCGATTATCTGTTCGCCTGCGTCATACTCCCATTCCAGACTGCCGTCTCTCGCATTGATGACCGAAATCACGCCTGTCTTGGTGCATACCACTATCCGCTCTCCGCAAACAAGCGGCGAACTGTCTCCAACATTGCCTTTCAGCAAATATTTCCACTTTATTGTTCTTTCGCCCTGTGCATTTGTCTCTCCGCTTTTGGCGGGGTCGTGGGAGGCTTTGCGGCTTATGGCGTAGAGATAGCGCTCGTCGGCAAGTACATAAACTGTTTCGCCGTCGAGCGCCGGAACAGATATCATCGACGAATTTTCGTGCTCGGGTTTCAAAATCTTCCGGTGTCGGGCTATCTTGCCTCCATCCAAAACTGCCTCATATACGTTGCCCGAATAGTCGGCCACATAACAGAACTCGCCTGCTATTGCCGGTGATGCGGGGAGAGAAGCGTCGAAATGCAGCGAGTCGTTCGCAATACCAGTCCGGCAGTCGATGACCCGCAGCCACGAATCGCAACCCCCGAATATGGCAAAGTTGCCTGAAACCGCCACCGCTCCATTGATGTAGTATCCCGATTCAAAACGGCTTATCAAAGCGCCTGTCCTGTAGTCCAGACAATAGAGATAATTGTCGTAACTGCCGAAGACAACCGCCTTGCGACCGCCAAAATTCACTATATTCGGAGAAGCCGATATTTGACCCATAGTCTCGTAAGTCCACAAGGTGTCTTTGGAAGCAAGCGACAAGGCCGTCATCTTGCCGTCTATCCTGCCTACAAACAGCGTCGAATCGTGAATGACAGGCGTCGCCTCTACAGCCGTTTGAAGGTCGTACTCGAAAACCTCGTTTCCATTCAGGTCAACACCCCGAATATGTCCCCGCTTGTCGCACCAGTAAGTCGTTCCCTTGTCCACCACAGGCGAGGCTGAGGTACGAAAATTCCCCTTGTAAGTCCATAGTAGCTTCGGTTTTTCGGGAAGCTTCGCCGCAGTATATCCGCTTAATGCCGAATCGCCGCGAAATACGTGCCAGTCCATGCTGCCTTCCGACCCGCCGGTAACAAGGCTCTCTGTACAACCTAACAGACCAAACAGACCGAATAAACCGCATAGCTTGAATAGCTTGTATGGATTGAATAGCTTGTATGGATTGAATGGGTTGGATAGCTTGAATGGATTGGATAGCTTGAACGTATTGAATAGCTTTAATAGCTTGAACGTATTGAATATCTTGAATATCATTGTATTTTAATCTTTTATGTTTTTTTGCGACAAAGGCGGCCTTTATCCGTTCAGGTTTTATCGGACTTGCATGTACAGGTAAATATCCTTTTCAATGCAAACGTTGAG
>JAITPL010000076.1 GCA_031289445.1 Tannerella sp. | reverse complement strand
CCAGGGGATTTTGATTTTTCAGCGGCAAATATGTAGGCATCAAATCGTTCAGAAAACTGTATTTAACCTCTTCGTTGGGGAAGCCCAGTATATATGAATTAATATCCCGCTCATAGCCCTTTATAGTCAGATAGCCGCTTTGATAAAGGATTGGCACGGGAGAATACTCACCCACCTTGTACTCGTCAATCCGGTTGGCTTCAATCGAAATGTTGTCTTCGAAATTGCTGATATCCATTTCGCCCGAAGCAATGAGTTTAACAAGATATGTGGGCGTGCCGGTCTTATACCAGTATGTTCCGTAATCTCTGTCGTCGAGTGTATTGAGCAGACTGAAGGGATTGTACATTCCCGCGCTGTTTTTTGCAAAGTGATAGCCGTCATAGCGGCGGCGCAGTTCGGCAAGCGTTTCCTCGTATGACGCATTTGTCTCTTTAGCCAATGCCCGAATGTCAGGCTCAAAATTATTAATAACCTCACTCTCGGATATGCCGCATATTTCGGCATAATCCCTCAATTGAGATATGTCTTTAGGTTGATTGAGGTCGCTGAAAATGCTTATTTTTGAAAACTTCGTTACACCCGAATACGTAACAAAACGCAAATACTTGTCCATTGACTTCATCAATCCGTAAAATCCCTTGAGTTCCTTGCGGATACGCTCATTGGTCTCGGGGTTATCCATAGTTTCAATCAGCGGTTTGTCGTACTCGTCGAAAAGCACGACAACGCCCTTGCCGGTTTGTTGGTATGCCCTGCGTATTAGTCCTTCAAAGCGAGCGGTAGGAGTTTTTTCGTCTTCATTGCGTCCCCAAGTCTCTTCAAGAGAGCGTAGATTTGTATCCAAACCCGATAAAAGCGATTGAAAATCCGTATATGACTCCTTATTCATATCTATGTAGAACACGGGGTGCTGTGTCCATTCCGTTTCCAGTTTTTCTATAGCCAAGCCTTCAAAAAGGTCTCTGCATCCTTCAAAATAGTAAGCTATGGTCGAGAGTAGCAGGCTCTTGCCAAAGCGACGCGGACGGCTAAGGAAATACTGTTTACCCTCATCCACCATCTTGTAAATAATAGCTGTCTTGTCAACGTACAGATAGCCGCTTGTACGCAGGTCTTTGTAATCCTGTATCCCGATAGGAAATTTTCTTTTCTTTATTGTCATAGCATTTTAATATTTGAAATATGCTGCAAATATAAGCAAAAAAATCGACTTGTCAATTGATTAACTTATCCAGAACGAGAGGTATCTCTTCGGGGGATATGCCGGAGGCGACAAGGTCGGGGATGTCGTGGTTAAATTCCTTGCGAAAGTCCTCATAATTGTTGTCGGCAGCCTGCAAGGCGCGACTGTAAAAAGCAATTGCACCCTTGATGTTCTGCAAGGCCCACTCGGTATGTCCGGCGTTCATATAGTCCTGAGTATCCGGGCTGTTATCTATTATTTTTGCGTAGTAGTTTTGTGCCTGCTCGAACTTGCCGGTGAGGAAAGAACACCAGGCAATCGGTCGCCATGCCTTGTGGCTTTTAGTGTCGAGATAGTCGGCCTTGAAGTAATATTTCAGCGCTTCGCCGTAATTTTTCAAATCGAGGTAGCAGGCTCCGATACCAAGCATTATTTGCAGGTTACCGGGTTCTTTGCGTTCGTGCCGGAGATAATATTCGATTGCCTTGTCGGGCTTTTTGGTTGCGCGGTAGCATTGAGCCGTGCGTCGCATAAGCCATTTGCTTTCGGTATCGAACAATTCGGCATGAAGATAGTCGGCAAGAGCATCGCGATAGTTGCCAAGCATCTGTTCGCAATAGCCTTTTTTCTGGTACAGTTCGCCGTCGCCGGAGGGTGTTGCGGTCAGTCCGGCGTAGATGATTCGCGCATCTTCAAAATAGCTGCTGCGCATGTACTTTTCGGCAATATTGGCAAGTGTTTCGCTGTCGGAATAAAAGGGATTTAGCGAGGGTACATTATGAAAATCGAGCTTTAGGGTGAAGATGTCATTAAAATCGCCTTTGCGGGGGTGTAGTTTATGGAATCTGAAGAGGTCTTGCACGAATTGTTTGATGATGCGTTCCTTGAGCGCCCCGGACGGGAACAGCTCGGTTTTAAGGTCGGTTTCAAGTTCGGCAAAACGGCTTGTCAGCTGTTCGAGCATCTTTTCGCGTCCCGCTTCGGGCAGGTGCAGGATGCTGAAATAGAAAGAGTAAAGGTCGGAGTTGCACATGTATTTCATTCTGCTCAGGATTTCGAGCATGCCGATAACCGTCGTGTCGGCTTGCGAGGGCGGGATACCGGTATGGAATGGCAGAAACCAGTGGCTTAGATTCTTGAAGAACTCGAAGTTCTTGAGATGCACGAAAGTGGAGTGCATCACGTCGGCGCCGTCTTCCTGAAGGCGTTGATATTCTTCCATCTTTCCGCGCAGGTTTGCGTTAGCCGAGATTTTCTCTTCCCAGTCGGGGTTAAAGTTGTCTTCATCCATGGTTTCAAAAGACTTGCCTTTTGAAGTCCATTTCGAGAACAGTTTAGTGTTGAACTTGAGCATTTCGGGGAGTATCTCGTCCTGTATTTTTGATGTAATCTTTTCGGTGTCGCGGGAGGTGATAAACTGTATGTTGACGAGAAAGGCAATCGTTTGTGAATCCTTTTGCCCGGCAAGATGTTCTATGCGGTGTGCTATGGCGGGGTAGCAGGCAGCCCGCCGGGAATGGGTGTACAGGGTGATGAAGATGCCGATAAATGCGCGGATGCTGACTTCGGCGTCGGGACTTTCGGCGGCGTCAAAGAGCAGATACAGTTTCTTTTCGTCAAATATCTCCTGCAATCCCAACATCAACGCTACGACAATTTGGCAGTTGGCGGCTGACAGATAGCCGGGGGCAGGAGAAGGAGAGGATGGGGAGAATGGGGAGGATGGGGACATTTGCGACATTTGCGACAATGTGGACGGCGGGGACGACGGGAAGATTTGCGATGCTTCCGGCGATTGCAGCGATTCCGGCGATTGCGGGGTCAAGGCATTGGCAAGCAGCATTTCTTTAAGGACAGCAATATCGTCGGCGGTAAGATAATCGGTAGTACGGATACGGGTGAAGAGTTGCGTCATATTTGCATCCGCTTCTTCGTGACTGTTTGAATTGAAGGCGGACAGGGTAGTTTTAGCGAGTGTTGTGAC
>JAITPL010000214.1 GCA_031289445.1 Tannerella sp. | reverse complement strand
ACCTGCGACGGCAAGACAATCACAATCGTAGGATGTTGATACCGTCCTCAATCTTCAATAGAAAATTCAAAAATCAACCAATAATATATGAACAAAAGCGTTTTCTTTTTTCTGTTATTTTTTTTCGGAACAATAGCTGAAGCTATGCCGCAAACAGATGATAATACAACGATTGAGCGAAGGGCTGAAACCCTGCAAAGCATTGCTGCTCAATTCGATGAGCCTGCGGATGCCTACAAACCGCACGCATGGTGGCACTGGCTTGGGTCTAACTTCTCGAAGGAGGGGATGACTAAAGACCTGCTATCGATGAAGGAAGCAGGCATAGGCGGGGTAGTTATTTTCAATGCGCCATCGTGGTTGGATACCTTGCAAAACCCTTGGCGACATCAGACTTACAGAAGCGAGGCTTACTGGGATGCTTTCGGACACGCTCTTGCCGAAGCCCGGAGGTTGAATCTGAAAGTGGGCGTTCACAATACACCCGGCTGGTCAACAACCGGCGGAACATGGATTACGCCCGAAGACGGTATGCAAGAGGCTGTATTTGCAGTTACTGAAGTAACAGGTAATCAGCTCATTAGCCTTAATTTGGCGCATCCCTTGGCGACAACCGACGAGACCTATAAGTACTATAAGGATGTTGCGGTTATGGCAGCGCTTCGCAAGGATACGCTTTCGGCTGACGATATTCTGGACATATCGGCAAATTGCAGGAATGGCACTCTCGAATGGGTTGCACCGGCAGGACAATGGCGGATTTATCGCTTTGGATACAAGCCGATTATGCAACGCTCTCATCCTACCCCCGAAGATGTAGAGCGTACCGCTTTGGAGGCCGACAAGATGAGCGCCGAAGCGACCGTCAAGCATTGGAATAATGTGCTTAATCCTTTCAAGGAACGCTTCACACAGTATATTGGAAGCACGTTCAACGCCATCTGGATAGACAGTTACGAGGCATGGTCGCAGAACTGGTCGCCCGGCTTTCGCGACGATTTCATCCGACTGAAAGGCTATGACCCCGTCAGATACGCGGTTTTAGCATATTCCAAGGGCGACAGCATCTTTCATAGCCACGGTTTAAGTTCCGATATTAATGATTTTTCGCCCGAAACACAGGTTTTTATATCTGACTATCAGGAAGTTATTAACCGTTTGTTTTTAGACTGCTTCAGTATCGGCAAAGAAATGGTCAACAAAGCCGGTTTTCAACTCTTTTGGGAGCCTTACGGCAGCATTGTGGATGCGCCTTTCGATATGGCTGAGGGTGTAAAAATTGCCGACGTGCCGGTAACGGAATTTTGGGTGCACAGTCGCGACATCTATAATGGCGACGCTTTGGCAAAGGCAGCGGCCGCGAGCAACAAACGCATAGTTGGAGCGGAGGCTTTTACCGGCATGGAGGCTACCTGCCGTTTTACCGAGACGCCTGCCATGCTGCGACGCCCCGCCGATATGGGCTATTCTTACGGTATCAACATGTATTTTCTCCATTCGTGGGCGCATAATCCCTTGAGCGACGAGTGGCAGCCGGGGTGGAACTTTGCGCATTACGGAACACATTTCAGTCGCAATCAGACGTGGATGCAGCCTGCGGGCAAGGCTTTCTTTACCTATCTTTCCCGCTGCCAAATGCTGCTTCAATACGGCTCTTTTGTTATGCGCGACAATGACAGGCTACATCGCAGCGCTCCCGACGCCGAAATATTTTTTGTAGTAAACAACGGCGATACTGTTCCTAAACAATTGACATTCAGCATTAAAGCCCCCAATGCCGAGCCTGAGATATGGGATGCTTATAGCGGAACTATCAAAGAATTAAAGACTTGGGAACGTCAAGGCGACAGCGTCCGGCTTACGCTTGACCTGACCGCAGGCAACGCTTCGGTATTTGTAGTTTTCCCTGCGCAAAAAACATCCTACGCCAAACTGCCCGATATTAAGACGGTTAATGAGACTTCAAGGGTGATAACAGGCGGATGGACGGTAGCTTTCCAGCCTAAGACAAACGAAAAACCTTTCTCTCGTAAATTCGCTTCATTAGTTGATTTCAGCAAGCAAGAGGATGTGCAGGAAAAGTATTTTTCGGGAACGGCTGTGTATGAAAAGACGGTCAAGATTTCGGCGTCCGACCTGCAAGCAGGCAAGCTGTTGTTTCTTGATCTCGGCAAGGTTTATGACATGGCTTCGCTCGAAATAAACGGACAGAAAGCGGGTGTTCTCTGGGCGCCGCCTTTCCGCGCGGATATAACGCCCTACCTGCGGGCAGGCACAAACAGACTTCGCATCAGCGTTACCAACACTTGGGCTAATCGTCTGATTGGCGACGAACAGTATCCCGAAGACTTCGAGTGGACCGACCGCAATCAAGGATTGCGAGCGATGAAAGGCCTGCCGGACTGGTTTGTCAAGGGCGAGCCTCGTCCGGTCAAAGAGCGCAAAACCTTTATCCCATGGTACTACTTCAAGAAAGACTCGCGTCTCTATCCCGCCGGATTAGTCGGGCCGGTCAAATTGGTCTTGCTCTCACTTTAGCAGCCCGTCAAGAGCCA
>JAITPL010000145.1 GCA_031289445.1 Tannerella sp. | reverse complement strand
AGCAGGAATCTCTGCCTTTGCCGGCTTCATAAACCGTTTCCGTCAAGGTGTAGGTTTCAGGCTCGTTGTAGGAAATCACATCGTTATAAAACCACTGATCTTCCTTCATAGTCCATCCGGTGTCCGGCGTCTTGATATTTTTTTCGGACTTATACTTCATATCCCATCCGAGCCTATAAGTTTTAATAGTTTTTTCGGATTTACAAGTCCACGCAAATAGAGCAACCCTGTCATTGGGCCAGGGCGATAATCCTTTTGATACTCCTGTTGTTGTAACCGTTTTCGTAACCGTACAGGCAAGGGACAACAGTAAAATTGATAAGAAACAAGCTGCTTTCATACGCATATTTTTTGAATTAAACAAACTGTTAAGTTCACAAAAATAGCAATAAAAAAGACAACACGCAAGTGCTTTAATAATATTTATGTATTTGGCATATTTATTAACATCAAAAACAGGTCGCACGCAGATGCACATCAACAGTATCAATTGATAATTGACAATTGATAATTAAATTATATGACTATCTGTAAGATGTCCTAATGCCCTAGTGACTTGAAAAGTCAAATTTTCATAACCGCAGGTAAGGCGAAAGCCGCAACCTGCGGTTAACAAAGAACAGTTACAACTGCCTGAAAGGCAGTACTTGTAAGACCATTAGGGTACTGTCTTTCAGACAGAAGTTAGCGCTGTAAACTACCACAGGTCGCGACCTGCGGTTATGAAAATCAAGCCCATTCGGGCTACATAGCTTATCAGGTCGTTTTACGGATAGTCATTATTCTCAATTCTCAATTAATTTACCTATCTTTGCGGCCTAATTCAAAAAAAAACTATGGCAAGACCGATTAAAGAAACACCGATTTTACGAGGAGAGAATGCTCTTCGCGTTTTAGAGCGTATGCAAAACCCGGAACCGCTTCCAAAAGAAAAGATTGAGGAAATAAAGCGGGATTATGAGTGGTGCAAGCGAATGAGAGAAAAGGGAAAAGAGCTGGAAACGAAAGGGCTAATTCGTTGTATATAAGTTTGATAGGATTATGAGAAACGACTTGGAATATCCGATTACACTTCTAACTCCTGAAACCGCAATCGCTCCATTCGATTGTGGAGATGCCGATTTGAATGATTTTCTGGCCAATGACGCCATAGCCTTTCTGAAAGAGCGATTGGCGGTGACGCATCTGATGGTATTTGAAACCAATGATGAAATTGTGCCGGTGAGTTACTTTTGTTTGCTCACCGACAAATTGATGTTCAATCTTTCGGACGAGGATAAAAAGAAGGCTTGGAAAACGTTCAACAAAAAGAACAAAATCCATTATAATAAACATCGGAAAAGTTATCCGGCTGTTAAGATAGGACGTTTAGCAGTTTCGCAATCCTTTGCTGGTCAAGGGATAGGGCGAATACTTATAAATTACATCATTGGCATCGTGACCGAAATGAATACCATCGGTTGCCGCTTCATTACTGTCGATGCGTATCAAAGTGCATTCGATTTTTATCTGAAAAATGAGTTTGATTTTCTGTCCGACGAAGATGAAAACGAAACAACAAGGGTGATGTACTTCGATTTAAAACGCCTTTTTCACTGAATTTTTATCTACGAAACGAAGTTGGAGTCCACACGTAGGTGCGCTCCCAACATTCTCAATTCTCAATTCTCAATTAATTTACCTACCTTTGTGCCCTATTTAAACCAAAAAATGATTTGAAAAATTTTGAAGAACTGGGCGTTTCGCCCGAATTAATCAGGGCGGTTAGCGAGATGGGATTCGACGCACCGATGCCTGTACAGGAGGAAGTCATACCTCTGTTACTGCAAAACGCAGGTGATATCATTGCCCTTGCCCAGACTGGTACAGGCAAAACCGCTGCTTACGGACTGCCTGTCCTGCAGCAGACCGACACCCACCTGCGCCGTCCGCAGACGCTTATCCTTTGCCCTACTCGCGAGCTGTGCTTGCAGATAGCCTCCGACCTCAACGACTACTCTAAGTATGTTGATTACCTGTCGGTTTTGCCTGTTTATGGCGGCTCAAGCATCGAGAGCCAGATAAGAACGCTCTCGAAAGGAGTGCACATCATCGTTGCGACGCCGGGCAGACTGCTCGACCTTATGAATCGCCGCGTGGCCGACCTCTCGACCGTCCGCAACGTTATCCTCGACGAGGCCGACGAGATGTTGTCTATGGGCTTCGAGGAAAGTATTATTGCGATACTCGCCGCCGTACCGCAAGAGCGTAATATGCTGCTATTCTCGGCCACTATGCCCCGCGAGATAGAAAAAATCACTACCAAATATATGCGGACGCCTGTCAAGGTCGTTATTGGCCGAAAAAATCAGGGCAATGAGAACATCCGGCATATTTACGTGACGGTACACGCTAAGGATAAATACTTGGCGCTCAAGCGAATAGCCGATTATTATCCCAATATTTACGGAATAATATTTTGCCGTACACGCCGCGAGACGCAGGAGATAGCCGACAGTCTGATACACGACGGTTACAACGCCGACGCCCTGCACGGCGAACTGACGCAGCAGGCACGCGATTTCGTTATGCAGAAGTTTCGCCACCGCAACCTGCAGCTGCTTGTCGCTACCGACGTTGCGGCGCGGGGTTTGGATGTGGACGACCTCACTCACGTCATCCATTACGGTTTGCCCGACGAGGCCGAAGCCTACACGCACCGTAGCGGACGCACCGCACGCGCCGGCAAGACAGGGATATCGCTTTCCATCTGCCACACAAAGGAGAAAGGTCGCCTGCG
Organism: Tannerella sp.; assembly: GCA_031289445.1. Classification (GTDB taxonomy): domain Bacteria; phylum Bacteroidota; class Bacteroidia; order Bacteroidales; family Tannerellaceae; genus Tannerella. The sequence goes on along the minus strand of JAITPL010000145.1, from coordinate 391 downwards.
CAAGATAATGGAGACCATAAGCGGCAAGTTCGAGCAGGGACAAGTCCCCGACAATAAGACGATTTGCGAGAAGCAACTGTTTAACTTTGTTGATAAAATCGAGAAAGTAGAAGTCAACGAGGCCGAGATAGCCGAGATAATGCCTTCCATTTATCGCAAGCTCGAATGGCTTGAAAAAGAGGATGTTATCAAACGCATCATCTCGCTTGAGTTCAACCGTCTTATCGACTATTACCGCAACGCTCCGAGTATCGAGCCGGTTGATGAAAGTCGGCCGTATAGAGAGAAGTCGAGGGAAGACAAGAAAGTCGGTAAGAGCCGCGAAAAGGACGGCGGACGCCCGCAACGCAGACTGTCGACGGACAAGGCCGATGATGATATGAAGATACTC
>JAITPL010000127.1 GCA_031289445.1 Tannerella sp. | reverse complement strand
ATGCAGCGCCGCTTCCGCGACCTCCGCAACCAATGACGCCGGCTTTCAATGGCTTACCGTCGGTAGCCAAGTCGGGCAGTTCGGGAACATAATATGTTCCGGCTTCTTTAATCGGCGTGTAGGTAATTTGACCTTCTTTAGCTTCGCCGCCTGCACCGCATGATGTCATCACGCTTCCGGTGCCTACCATTCCTGCCGCTCCGACCATTGCGGAACTCTTGAGAAATGTTCTTCTGTTAATAAAATTCTCTTTCATAAGTTGTTTGTATAAGTTAAGTAAAAAAAAGTAATCATTTTGTTATTGAGGGGTCAGGCTCGCAGATAACGCGGAAACCTATGCCTCTGATATCGGAGTACCACCAGATGCTTTTAGGCTGCTGGGGGTCTGTTTTGAGCCAGTCGTCGTGGAATGTGTGTGAGCGGGCGGCGCAACGCAGGTCGGCTGCATCCGAGGTGTAAAGTCCGCCTCGCACTACCCATTCCTCGCCTTCGGTTGCGAGCGGGTCGGTAACGCTTTCGCCTGTCTTGCCGTAAGCGTCTTCGGTGTATTTGTCGGCGCAGTATTCCATAACGCTGCCGAGCATGTTCTTCAAACCGAACGGATTGGCCTTGACTTTGTCGGGCAACTGGGTGCGGTTCGAGCTGTTCTTGCCGTAGATGATGTAGTCGCTGATGACTTCGGTCTTGGCGTCAAAGAACTTGCGCATAAAACCACGGTCGGAATAGCTGCCGGGGTTACCCTCGAAGAAGTAAGGCGTTTCCGTGCCTCCGCGTGCTGCATACTCCCATTCGGCTTCGGTCGGCAGGCGGTATTTTTTGCCTGTCTTGAGCGAGAGCCACTGGCAGAAAGTCTCGGCGGCATAGTGGGTCATGGTTATAGCCGGTCGCAAACCCCAGCCCCAGCCTTGATTAGGTATGCCGAAAGGCGGCGTAGGGCCTGTAACGGCGTCCAGATCGGGGCGGGTATTGTTGGCATAGACTACTTCGGGAGGCGTGCGTCCCTCGCTCATCGTATTGGAAACGAACGTCCAGTACTGATCCCATGTAACCTCAAGTTCGGACATGAAAAACGAACTGACGGTAACGTTTCTCACCGGCGATTCATCGGCATTGCGGAAGGCTTCCTTGGCATTGCTTCCCATGCGGAACGAGCCGCCTTTAACGGCCTTCATGCTGACCGTAACGGCCGAGCCGGGTATCTGCTCGGTATAATCCTCGAAAGCGGTAACGACGGTTGCCGAATCGAAGATCGGGCCTGTCGCTTTGCCCTCGTCGTCGCTGGGCAGTCCGGTCATCTGTCCGTGCTTGTAGTCGGGATTGAAGTGTCCTACGTCCAAGTGGCAGCTGATGCACTGTAAATTAAGCTTCTTCTCGTTTTCTTCGTAGTAGAGGTGAGCTGTGATGGCGTCATCGCTAACTCCCGCCGGAAAGAGGTTGACATGACATTCCTTGCACGATTCGTTTGGAATATATTTGACGGCATGTTCGAGTTCCGACTTTACATCCCACTGAAAATCAGCGCTATCCTTAGTCATATAACCCCATACGTCCTTCACTCCCAGCCGCAGTTTTGCAGAGTAATGATTCACTGTCTGATGCTTTGGCGGCAGGTGGCAATCGACGCAGTGAGTCGTAACGCCGCTTGCGTTATTGACATGTTTCGACCGCTTCCACGTGTCATAGACGTGCGGATGCACATGGCAGCTCATACACGATTCGTCGCTCGAATAATAGACCGAGGTCTGATAAGCGGCAACGAAGATTGACATGCCGACGACCACGCCGGCAATAAATATCCATTTTTGATGGCCTTTCTTTAATTTGTTTCTCTTTAAGATACCCATTTTACCCATTTCTTGTTATCATCATATCCCGCAGTTACCATTGTTTCGATAAACTGCAATCCTCTCAAGCCGTCGTAAACGGTCGGGAAATCAAGCATGGCGGCAGTTGGAGTTTCGCCGGCTGCTTTTGCCCTGACTGTAAGCGCGAAGTTGCGGTAAATATTCGCAAATGCCTCGATAAAGCCTTCGGGATGGCCGCCCGGTGTGCGTATATTCCACTTTGCAAGCGGACTGAGGTTGCCGAAACCGCCTCCAATCCTTACTTCTTCGGTTGACTTGTCGTTTGATTTTATCAGCAGAGTGTTAGGCTCTTGCTGTACCCATTCGAGGCCGCCTTTCTCGCCGTAAACGCGGATTTTCAGATTGTTCTCTTCGCCGACGGCTATCTGCGTAACGTGCAGTATGCCGGTAACGCCGTTCTCATAGTGCAGAAACGCCGCCGCGTCGTCGTCGATGGGACGGCCGGGCACGAAAGCTTTCAACTCGCCGCACAGCTCCTCGACTTTCAGCCCTGTAATATACTCGCTGAGATGCCATGCGTGTGTGCCGATGTCGCCCACGGCGCCACCTTTACCGGAGCGTGCAGGGTCGGTACGCCAACCTGCGTTGTTGCCGCCCTGTAGCTCGATTCTCTGCGCCAGCCAGCCCTGGGTATATTCCACCAATATGCGGCGGATAGTGCCCAAGTCGCCTCTGGCGATGCGCTCTTTAGCTTCTTTCACAGCCGGATAGCCGGTGTAAACGTGCGTCAAGGCGAGCGTCTTGCCTGTCTGCTCTACTTTTTCGACTAACTTGTGAGCTTCGTCAAGCGAAAAAGTCATAGGCTTGTCCATGACCACGTCATAGCCCGCCTCAAGCGCCAAAGCCGCCGGCTCGTAATGCAGGTGGTTAGGCGTAACGATAGCGACGAAATCCATCCTCTCGTCAGCCGGTAACGCCGCTTCCCGCTCAAACATTTCCTGGTAGGTCTTGTAAATTCTCTTGTCCGGCAGGTGATAAAACCGCCCTGACTCGAGGCCTACCTCGGAGTTGCGGCTAAAACAGCCGCTTACCAACTCAATTTCATTCTCCATAATGGCAGCGCGTATATGAACTGCTCCAATAAAGCCGGTCTTGCCACCGCCAATAATTCCCATGCGTAACTTCCTGTCCTTCATGTCGTTATATAATAAATTGTTGTAAAAAGTATATCTTTCAGCCAGTAAAATTACTACTTTTTTATTAAATACAAAAATATTTGGAGTTTTTTTTCATTTTGTAACCGCATATTTTTTTTCATCCGCCATTCGCGATTCGTGATTTGTGGTTTTTAATTGCTATTTTTGCGGCATTATGAAGACAGGAATTATACAACAGAGAAACCTGGCCGACATGGACGAAAACATTCTGCGGCTGGAGCAAAAGATAGGTGAATGTGCGGCAGGAGGCGCCGAGCTGGTTGTTTTGCAGGAACTGCACAACAGTTTGTACTTCTGCCAGACGGAAGATACCGACCTCTTCGACCTGGCGGAAACCATACCCGGACCGTCAACCGAAAGATTCGGCGGGATAGCTCGTCGATACGGCGTTGTCATCGTTACTTCGCTTTTCGAAAAACGTGCGTCCGGCCTGTATCACAATACTGCCGCAGTCATCGAGAAAGACGGCTCTGTTGCAGGCTTGTACCGCAAGATGCATATCCCCGACGACCCTGCATATTATGAGAAATTTTACTTTACGCCGGGCGATACGGGCTTCAATCCCATTCGCACCTCGGTCGGCTGTCTGGGCGTTCTCGTTTGCTGGGATCAGTGGTTTCCCGAAGCGGCGCGACTAATGGCTCTCAAAGGGGCGGATATGCTTGTCTATCCGACTGCCATAGGCTGGGAAAGCAGCGATAGCGACGACGAGAAGCGACGTCAGCAAGCGGCATGGCAGACTGTTCAGCGCGGTAATGCTGTTGCTAACGGACTGCCGTTAGTAAGCGTCAACCGCGTGGGGCACGAGATTGATCCTTCCGGTCAAACCGGCGGTATTCGGTTTTGGGGGCACAGTTTTGTTGCCGGTCCGCAGGGCGAAATCATCACGCAACTATCCGATACGGAGGAAGATACGGCGATAGTTGATATTGACTTTAAGCGTAGCGAACAAGTGCGCCGATGGTGGCCGTTCCTGCGCGACCGGCGGATTGATGAATACGGCGAAATCATGAAACGGTTCTGCTGAAATTTTCTCACGCTCTAATTCCTGTGCGTTGTATTTCGTCGAATCGGCGTCGCGAGCAATAAGAACGCCTGTTTGATTCCGATATATGATGTATAAAATAGAGGGTGAAGGCGTGTTGCCCGCACTGCTTTCGCTAAAAACAGGGCTAAAAGAAGACTTGAACAGGGTTGAGGTATTGATACTTGCAACAGATACTACCTCAGCATCTTGCGTACATATAATAAGAGGTTGAAGCGGATTTCGGAATTATTGGGATTGCAGACGCCTGTCAGTTCGTATGTCGCAAGGCATACATGGGCGACGATTGCCCGGCGGCGAGGCGTCTCAATAGTGGTCATAAGCGAGAGCATGGGGCACGAAAACGAGGCCACAACCAACATCTACCTTGCCTCTCTCGGGCAGACCGTTCTCGATGAGGCCAATGCGCTCGTTATTGCAATATAAACGGCTACCTCTTGCTAAGAGGTGGTACAAATAGACACAAAATATTGTCGCAAAGGTAAGCATCATTTTTGTAAATCCAAATTATTTCGCAAAAAAAATTCAAAAAAAGTTTCAAAAGGGCATTAAACCGCGCCAAACCGTGCCTTGAATTTTAGCCGCCAAACGGTGTAGAAACCGAGTAGAGACGTTGCACGCAACATCTCCACATGCGTATTGCGTATTTGTACCACCTCTCCTGATTCCGCCAATGCGACACCCGATACCATCGTAGCATCCCCGATAGGGGATACATATCAATAGAAAAAAAATATTTCCTGACTTCGTCATTTTTTCAAAAGTATGTTTCCGTCTCTTTTGATATATTTAATTATCAATGATTTATAAATTCA
>JAITPL010000064.1 GCA_031289445.1 Tannerella sp. | reverse complement strand
GGAAACGGCGTCTTCGCATCAAGCAGATCGGCTCCCAGACCGAAAATGCGCCCTGCATTCCGGCTTCCCTCTATCTGTAGATTCATCAGCGCTATCTGCTGCGGGAGGTCGAGGATTGTAACCCTGACGTCCTCGTTGTAATCGACGCAACGCTGTGCCCATCGACCTGTGTTGCCTCCAACATCGAGAAGCGTGCGCGGCCTGTACGAAAAAACTATCTCCAAAGCCTCATCAAAAGAGTTGTCCGAATAGAAATGGTCGAAGCCGAACCAGCTCTTGCGTGCCGCGTCGGGCAGTTGCGAGAGTCCTTCGTAGATGGTCGGCCACTCCCCGAAAACTTTCAGACCTTCGGGCTTGCCGTTCAGCAACGCCTCTTCCATGCGGTGCATTCCCAGATAGCTGACTTCGTGGTTAAAATCGATGTTGACGGATACAAGCGGGTCGGATATAAGAAACCATCCGGCCTTGCTGATCACAAAGCGCTCGTTCTCGTACAACACCGTGCCGATGGTCAGCGAAGACTCTATCAAGACCTGCACGGCATAGCGTTTAAGCCCGCTCTTAGCCGCTATCTCGTCGATAGTCAACCCTTCTTTGGCGTCGGCCAGCATCTTTAGGACGCCAAACTTGACCATCAAGCGTGAAACCTGAAAGGTTACAGGCGCAAAGGCAATTTCGTGCGCCAGGCGTTGCGCGTCGAGCGCCCGCTTCTGTTCCTTAGTGTATTTGTTCTCAAGTGCGGTAAACATTTTCATTTGTCCCAGAAATTATAAAAGTTAAACCATTGTTCGGGATATTTCTTCACTATTTCCTCCAGAATAGCGGCATACGAACGTGTCATCGCGTAAGCTGCGGAACGTGTCGAAAGGCCTGTCGTGGCATTGTCGGCGATTTGCTGCCGTGTCGGCGCGGGCACTCCGATGACGTGGATGCGATAAAGTTTGGCCGAAACCTTGAGCACGAAAAGCGCTATCACCGGCAGGTCAAACCGCGACGCCATAACGAATGCGCCGATAGGAAAATTGGTCTCAGCTCCCAAAAACGTACAGGACGCGGTCTTGGCGCTTCCGAAGGGACGGTCGCAGGGCATACTGACCATCTCGCCGTTAGTCAGGGCGTCGTTGATGACGAAGAGATGCGACATGTCGGCGTCAACCGGCACCAGCCTCACATTGTTGTTGCCGAGTACGGCCGAGCGGTTTTTCTGCACTTCTTTAGCCTCGCCGCCAAAAATCAAACTGTTGATGCGCTTGGTTTGCTGACTTAGCAGATAACCGCACAGTTCGGGGTTGCCGACGTGAGCGGTAGCTATAATACAGCCTTTATCGGAGTTGACCATCTGCAGAAACAAGTCGTTGTCGGGGTTATCGACGCGGAAGTTTCGCTGACCCGCATAAACGGCAAAACGGTCGAGAATCATCTGCCCGAAGCGGTAATGGTTGAGGTAGGTCATGCCGAAAGCTTTCATCGGCGGATAGTTATGCCGAGTGCGAAAATAGCTGTAGATAGCGTTGTAACCCTTGCGTGCAAACAGCATGTAGAACGGAATGACGAAGACAAGGATAGCATAGCCCACACGGACACTGACAAGCGAACAAAGTATCTTCATCGCCCGCTGTCCGAAAGCGCTGCCTCCCGTAACGCCCGTCCATTCACGCGCAGATGCTTTGTCATTGCCGTCGGCCATTGCTTGTTCTTCGTATGCCATACCTGCCGTTATTCTTTGATTTTAGATGCGATATAATCGTAAAAGTCGCACACGGTTATCACTCCCGCCATCTCTTCTATCTTGATCTTGAAGCCGAACGCCTTCTCTACAATCACAACGATGTCCACAAAATCAAGGCTGTCCAATCCAAGGTCTTCCTTCAGTCGCGCCTCAGCGACGATAGCCCCTGCCTCTATCTCCATCTCTTCTACTAAAAACTCATTTATCTTCGCTTCGATTTCTATTCTTTCCATAATAAAATTCGTAATATATATTTTAATTGTACAGATGTTTCAGTTCTCAAGTCCTCAAGTTCTCAGTCTTCAGTCTTCAGTAAAGCCCTCAGTTCTCAGTAAAGTCCTCCATTGATTGAAATTACTTCGCCTGTGATATATGCCGCCGCATCCGAAGCCAGAAAGCCTACTAATGCGGCCACCTCTTCGGGACGACCGAAACGCCCTACCGGTATATTTTTCGTCAGAGCGCTCTCGTCAAGGTCTTTCGTCATATCGGTAGTAACAAATCCGGGCGCGACGGCGTTGACCGTAACCTTGCGGACGCCAACTTCCTGCGCCAAGGCTTTAGTTGCGCCTATCACCGCCGCTTTCGCCGCCGAGTAGTTGGTCTGCCCCGGCATACCTTTCAAACCGCTGAGCGAAACCATGTTGATAATGCGTCCGTCGCGCTTTATCAGCATCTTCTTCAGCAGCCTGCGCGTAACGTAGAAAAAGCCGTTGAGCGAAATATCAAGTACCTTGCTCCACTGCTCATCCTGCATAAACACCATCATAGTATCCTGGCGGATACCGGCATTATTCACCAGGACGCCTATATAGTCGTCCGGATGTGCGTCGTCCCAACCTTCGAGGGCGTTGTCCACCGAAGCACCGTCGGCAACGTCGAAAGGCAGTAACTCCGCACTGCTTCCTGCCTCCTCAACCAAGCGTTTGGTTTCGAGCGCAGCCTCCTCATTCGAGGCGTAGTTTATGATAACAGGCAGTCCCTTGATGGCAAGCTCGATGCACACAGCCCGTCCTATGCCTCTTGAGCCTCCTGTTACTAATGCGTATTTCATTCAAGACTGTTTTAATAGTTTCTAACAGGCTGCAAAGGTACAAAAAAATAATTTTATGTTTTGACGTGTCAGGGAAATATCGTATATTTGCAGGTCTAAAATACTAATAATATCCTATGAATGGAGATAATGATTTGATACGCATTTATTGCAAGAATACCGGTAAATACGTGGAAGTGAACGCAGGGGCTTCGCTGCTGGACATATATCGGGCGGCGGGAGAGCCTTCAAAATATCGACCGCTGTGCGCCCGCGTGAATAACAGGGTCGCGGGCCTTACTTTCCGCTGCTGGCATCCCAAGGATGTGGAGTTCGTCGATTATACCGACAACTCCGGCTACCGCACCTATCTGCGCTCGCTGTGCTTTGTGCTCACAAAGGCTGTGGACGAACTGTACCCCGGTCGCAGGTTTGACCTCGAACATCCTGTCTCGAAAGGCTATTACTGCCTGTTTAACGACCGGACCGCACCGGATGCCGACGAAGTTGCTGCAATAAAACAACGGATGGAGGATATAATCGCAGCCAACAAGGAGTTTGTTCCGCACGAAGTACGCACTGCGGATGCTGTGGCGCTCTTCCGCAATCGAGGCATGAACGACAAGGCGCTTTTGCTCGAAACAGCCGGCATACCTTACTCGCAATACTATGAGATTGACGGCTTTGCGAACTTTTTCTACGACTGCCTGACGCCTTCGGCCGACTATATCCACCTTTTCGACCTTATTCCCTACTCTCAGGGCATGTTGCTGCGCGTGCCGCAGATGAACAACCCCTCCGAACTCTATCCTGTAGTGCCGCAGGATAAGATGCTCGACGCCTACAAGCGTTTCCTGAAACTGCAAAATACTATCGGCCTTGAGAATGTGGGCGACCTCAACCTCGCTATCCGCCGGGGCGAGACGCGCAATGTGGTGATGGTTTCGGAAGCTCTGCAGGAAAAATATATTGCCTCGATAGCCGAACTTATTGCTTCGCGCTTTGAAGAGGGTGTGCGCGTGGTGCTTATTTCCGGGCCTTCATCGTCGGGTAAGACTACCTTCTGCAAACGTCTTCAGATACAACTGATTACCAACCTGCTCAACCCTCTGGGGATATCGCTCGACGATTATTATCTCAACCGCGAAGATACGCCTCTCGACGAAAATGGCCATTATGATTTCGAGTCGCTCTATGCTATCGACTTGCCTTATTTCAGGCAGCATTTACTGCAGTTGATAGAGGGCGAGGAAATAGACCTTCCGACATATAATTTCAATACCGGTTTGCGCGAATACAGGGGTAACAAGTTGAAGATGAAAGACAATTCCATTCTTCTGCTCGAAGGTATCCACGGTTTGAATCCCGAACTGACCGACAAAATACCGCCCGAAAAGACTTTCCGCATCTATGTCTCGGCGCTTACAACCATCTCGCTTGACGGCCATAATTTTATCCCTACAACCGACAACCGTCTGCTGCGACGCATTATCCGCGACTATCAGTTCCGCGGCTATTCGGCCAAACAGACTATCTCGATGTGGCCAAGCGTGCGACGCGGCGAGGACAAGTGGATTTTTCCCTATCAGGAAAACGCCGACGTGATGTTCAACAGCGCTATGATATACGAACTTGCCGCTCTACGCCATTGTGCCGAGCCTATATTGAATGAAGTGCCGGAAACGGATGACGAATATGCCGAAACATTCCGTCTGCTCCGCTTCCTGCGCTATTTCAACCA
>JAITPL010000063.1 GCA_031289445.1 Tannerella sp. | reverse complement strand
AAGAAATACAATAAATATTCAGTATTGGCTCTGGCTTTGATGAGCTTCGGCCTCAGTTCCTGCCTCGACGAAGACCCGGTGTTTACGGACAACGGCTCGCACAGCATCGTGGAACTTGTACTTCCGGCACGCACCTCCTCCACCCCTTATGCCGTAAAAATTACTACTCTTGAGTTTGTTGACGAAATCCTGTTGCCGATAGAGGTCAACTTCACCGGCGTCAACGGTGCACCTCAAGACATACAGGTCACATTGTCTATTGACGATGCCATCATAGCCAAATATGATCCGAGCGGAGAAACAGTCGCTTTGTCGCCCTCAAACTACGAAGCGCCGTCGCCTAGCACGGTAACCATCCCCAAAGGCGAGAAAAAAGCTACCTACATAATCAAGCTAAAACCCAGGACGTTCGACCAGACTAAATCCTACGCCTTAGGCGTCAAGATTGCCAGTGCATCGGGGGGTACCATCAGCGGCAACTATTCGGCAGGGGTTTACAGCCTGCCCATCAAAAGCCCGTGGCAAGGCAAGTACGATGTACATTATAAATGGGTGCTACGCGGTGGAAGCAAACCCGCACCCGAAGATGATGAGGAGTATGACGAAGAGGATGTAGAACTGACAACCGCCGGCCCCGGCGTCGTACAGGCTCAATACGTGGGAGCCTGGTTTAGTGGATATACGACCTATACCTTTAAGCCCGACGGAACAATTTTACCGTTCGTTTACTCCGGCAGCGCCCGCGCTGTTGAAGTTTTCAGTAGCAGTTACGATTTGGATAAACTAGTCTTTGAGGTAGAATACTCCTTTATCAGTCCGACAAACTACCGACTTATTGAGACATATACACGGACAGGGGATTTAGATTAAACAATCAATTCTTCGTAAATAGAAAGCCGGGCTGCGATGATAAAAATCGCAGTCCGGCTTTTGAGGTTTAAAAATAATGATTACCTTTGCAGTGAAAAATCGGATAATATAGTATGAAAACTATTGTAGCAGTAATAGAAAAAGCGGAAGACGGCGGATATGGCATCTATTGTCCTGAGCTGAAAGGCGTAGCCTTATACGGATATGGATTGACCGAACAGGAAGCAAGAGAAAACCTGTCGGAAAATCTGTCGGCAATCCTCGAACACTACGAAGAAGAAAACGAAACCGTTCCGGAAATCATCTCCGGCGGCGTATTGAGTACGCTCTCTCAAAGATTAAGTGCAGTACGATTCTGAAAAGAACTCCTTGCCCCCTCTATACTGACGCCTGCCTCGTAGGGGCGTATTGCATACGCCCATGATGAGACAATTAACGTCCTTCGGTTTGGTAGAGACGTTGCATGCAACGTCTCTACAGTACCTATCGGGGATGCTGTGGACGTTATTGGGTGTCGTATTGGCGAAGTCAGGAGATATTGTACTTTGTACAATAAGGCTATCAAAATTCGGAGGTAGAAATTCGGAACTGTTTCGGCAGACATTCCAAGTCTTGAAGACTTGGAATGTCTTCTAATGACGTTGAAAATGATTGCGCCGGTTTTATGGATAGTTATAAAAATAATGATTACCTTTGCAGTGAAAAATCGGATAATATGCTCGAGACGACAACAAACATAGAACAAGCCGTGAAGCCGTTCAAGATACAGCAGTTAGCGGAGATAATCATGGAGAAGAAACACATTGGCTTTGCCGATGCGTTGCATTACCTTTACTCGTCGGACTTCTACCCCCGCTTGTTTTCAGCCGATACAAAATGGTGGTATTCAAGTGGATATGAGCTGTTTGATATTATTGACAAAGAAAAGAGCAGTCAACGCAAGTTGCTGAAAAACAGGAAGATAACGCTGTTTTTGATCTTCAGTCTTGAATCTTTCGCCGACTTTACCCATCAAACATCCGAAACGGCGCTGGCCTTGTTTATCACAAATCGTATATTCGATTTTCTGCAAGAAAACTTTGACGCCCTGCACACTCAAAGCAAGGAGTTTATCGTTGATGCAATTGATGATTACCTGAAATCCAAACCGCAATGAAAGTATATCACGGAACTACGACACAGGATATAGGGCAACCGGACTTGTCAAAATGCAGAATACGAACAGACTTCGGAAAGGGTTTTTATACAACCGCAAGTCTCGAACAGGCACGAAAATGGGCTGTATTGAGGCAAAAACGCTTGTTTGAAAAAAGTGCATACGTTGTTGAGTATGAGATAGATGATGCCATTTTATCCTCCGATGATTTTCTCGTGCTTCATTTTGAGGGCGCTAATGAAGAGTGGCTGAAATTTGTGTTCAATAACAGGCGGGGTATCATAACGGAACAATATGACTTAGTCATGGGGCCGGTGGCAAACGACTCCTTATATGCCACTTTGCTACTATACGAACAAGGCGTCTTATCTGTCGAAGCCACAATAGCACAACTTAAAACACATACTCTTTTCAATCAACTGTCTTTTCATACAGATAAGGCGCTACAAGCGCTTAAAGAAGTTAGAAGGAGGAAAGTAGAAGGTAGAAATTAGAAGGTAGAAATCGGGAAGATAAAAGGCATTTTATAGCCGAAAATGGCGAAAAAAAAATTTTTTTTCTGTTTTTTGTTGTTATGTCGAAAATAATATATAACTTTGCATGTCGAAGTTCGCTACTTTTGGACTTCAATGAATGAAATGAACAGACTGATTGGACATATTGAACGGTTGTTATTCCAGCATGACTGCGTGATAATACCTGAGTTTGGAGGCTTCGTCCTTCAGACAGTCCCCGCTGTGTATATAGGTGGCGAGCACTCGTTCTTCCCTGCACACAAGGAGATTGTGTTCAATCCTACACTTGTGCATAACGACGGTCTGCTGGTCGAAGCCTACATGCAAAGCAACTCTACGGATTTCGACAAGGCGCAAAACCAACTCCGCAAAGACGTTGCAGCCATGAAGGAATATTTGGACGAGGATGCTGAGTTTCAAATGGGCGCGATAGGCGTGTTTATAAAAGAGGATGAGCGCCTCGTCTATATGCCGGGTGCGAATAGCGACAACCGCTTCAGTGTATCCTCATTCGGCCTGCCGGTGTTTCATTTTCTGCCCCTCTCGGCTCGCAAGACAACTAACCGGCAAAATTCAAACCGTAATGTCCCGATGTATCCTTACGACGACGATGATTCGTCAAGACAGGGCAAGCGTCCGCATGGCGGCGTTATTTACAATATCCCGGTAACACGTACATTCCTGCGAAGTATTGCCGCCGCAGCCGCCGCAGTTCTGCTGTTTCTGCTGTTCTCGCCACCGGTCAGCGACGTCAATAAAACCTACCCCGCAAGCTTTATTCCTCAGGAAATCATATTCCCGAAATATGCCGACGAGATAGTTAATGATGCGTTTAATAAACCGGATTTGAAGGTTGAAGATACAAACGTAAAGGTTGAGGACACAAATATCGCCGAAACCAAAACTGTAGAAACTGTAGAAACCGCAGAGGCTAAAACAAGCGAAACAAAGCCTGCTACAACATCTACATCTACATCAACTGACAAAACGACAGAAGCGGCCAAATCTACTTCAACAACAGCCAAACCTAACTCGACAACGGCTAAATCCAACTCGACAACCAAAACGTCCGAATCGGCTGTCGCCTCCTCAACTCCTGCTGTCAACAAGCCCTATTACATTATAATAGGCAGTTTCACAAGCCGGACGCAGGCGCGCAATTATATGAAAACACTTAAAGGCGACGTAGCCAAGACAGCCGGAATAGTGGTCAACGGCGGCAAAGTGAGAGTATATGCCCAACAGTTTGAGAGTGAAAGCCCGGCGCAATCATATATGCAACAGATACGCCAAAATTCAAAACATGCGCAGGCATGGCTGTATGTGAGTCCATAACAATCTGAAAATAAACATTTTAATATAAGTTATATAAAAATAGAATTAATATTTATGGCAGAAGCAAAAGAAAGTCTTTTCTCGGAATTTCCGCCCGTGTCTGCGCAAGAGTGGACAGATAAGATCACAGCGGATCTTAAAGGGGCGCCTTTCGATAAAAAAATGATTTGGAAAACCGGCGAAGGATTCGATGTAAATCCATTCTACACAGCCGAAGACATTGAGGGACTGGCGATTACGAAATCGCTACCCGGAGAGTTCCCCTACGTGCGGGGAACGAAAATCAGCAACAAGTGGTTAGTGCGTCAGGATATTGACGTAACCGATTTCAAGGCGGCAAACGAGAAGGCCAGGAAGCTAATAGCCGAAGGAGGCGTTACTTCACTGGGCTTTTCATTTAATGGCGAGCAGGTTACAGAAGCCAATATAGCCGCCCTGCTCGACGGTATCTGTCCCGAAAAGACGGAACTCAACTTCCACACCTGCAACCGCAAGGCAGTCGAACTGCTCGACATCCTTACCGTACTCTACAAGACCAAGGGCGCTGACCCCGACGAATGTAGCGGCTCGGTTGCCTTCAATCCCCTCAAACATCCCCTCAAACGCGGGATAAAGCTGGGCGACGACTGGGTGGATAAAACTGTTGCCGTACTGAAAGCGGGCGAAGGCCTGCCTCACTACCGGCTGCTCGCTGTTGATGCGTATCTGCTCAACGATGCCGGAGCATATATAACTCAAGAGTTGGGATATGCCCTGGCAAACGGTAACGACCTGATAGCCAAACTGATAGACGCGGGTGTACCTGCTGATGTTACGGCTAAAAAGATAAAATTCAACTTCGGCGTCTCTTCCAATTATTTCATGGAGATAGCCAAGTTCCGCGCGGCACGCTGGCTCTGGGCTGAGATTGTCGGAGCTTACAATCCTGTTTGCGACTGTCCAACCAAAAATGCGGATAGCGGGGATTTTTGCCCCTGCGCGTGCAAAATGAAGGCTCACGCCCGCACATCGGAGTGGAATCTGACGGTCTTCGACGCTTATGTCAATCTGCTTCGGACTCAGACCGAAACGATGTCGGCTGCAATTGCCGGCGTCGATTCCATCTCCGTACTGCCTTTCGACAGCGCTTTCAAGGCTTCCGACGAGTTCTCGGAGCGCATCGCCAAAAACCAGCAACTGCTGCTCAAGGAAGAATGCCATTTCGACGAGGTCGTTGACGCTTCCGCAGGCTCATATTATATCGAAGAACTGACGCAATCGCTGGCAGAAGCCGCATGGAAACTGTTCCTTGAGGTCGATGACAAAGGCGGCTTCGCTACGATAGCCAACAGCGGCGAAGTGCAGGACGCCGTCAACGCATCCAACAAGGCACGCAAAAAACTTGTGGCCACGCGCCGACTGACGCTGCTCGGCACTAACCAGTACCCCAACTTCAGCGAGCAAGCCGGCAACAAGATTGAAGCTCCGACCGAATGTGATTGCAGCGATGCACCGGCCGAAATAAGCAAGCTCGATTTCTCGCGCGGCTCTGCCGAGTTCGACGCCTTGCGCCTCGCTACCGAGAAGAGCGGCAAACGCCCGAAAGCTTTTATGCTCACTATCGGCAGTCTTGCAATGCGTCTCGCACGCTCGCAGTTCGCTTCCAACTTTTTCGCCTGCGCAGGCTATGAAGTGATTGACAACCTGGGCTTTGAAACGGTCGAAGAAGGCATACTCGCCGCCCGCGAGAAAAAAGCCGATATCGTCGTCATCTGCTCAAGCGATGATGAATACGCAACTCTCGCCCCCGAAGCATACAAGCTCATCGCCGGAAAAGAACTTTTCGTAGTCGCAGGAGCGCCTGAGTGTACCGACGACTTGAAAGCGCTGGGTATCAACTACTTTATCAACGTGAAGAGTAATGTACTCGAAACCTTACAGATGTTTAACAAAATTATAGGGATATAAGTAAAATGAAGCCAAATTTTAAGAATATAGATATCAAGT
>JAITPL010000017.1 GCA_031289445.1 Tannerella sp. | reverse complement strand
TCAATTGTCAATTAATCAACCCCTATTACTAACTTAAAAACATTTAATTATCACAAGAGAGACAAACAAGACAAAGAAAACCAAACCATCGACACCGGCGTATTGCCGACTTTCAAACAAACCAAAAACTTTTTTTATTAACAAATTAACAAGAAACTCATGAAAAGTCAAAAGTATCTATCACGACGGGACATTATCAGCATCCCGTTATTTATGCTTGCCTTTGCGCTGTTTACCGGTATAGGCGGATTTTCGTCCGCTATGGCCGGGGAGACGGCGAACGGGGCAATGAACTCAAAAGACGACTTGTCGGGGACAGAAGACGGCGTTACCGTTGCCGAACAGCAGCAGCAACAGTCGATTACCGTGCGCGGAACTGTCGTTGACGAGAACGGAGAGGCTGTGATCGGCGCCAACATAGTCGAGAAAGGTTCCGGCACGAACGGAACTTCTACCGACGCCGACGGCAAGTTCACCCTCACGGTACCTCGCGGAGCCACACTCTACGTCAGCTTTATCGGCTACATTCCACAGTCGATAACAGCATCGGGCGAAGCTCTGCGCATTATCCTCAAGGAAGACTCGCAAGCACTTGATGAAGTGGTTGTAACCGGTTTCGGTCTGGCTCAGAAAAAGGCCACACTGACCGGCGCCATCTCTGCAATAGGATCGAAGGAGATCAGCCGGTCTCTGTCGCCAACGGCCTCCGGGGCGCTGGTAGGCAAGGTAGCCGGTCTTAACACCCGACAGGTTGACGGACGTCCGGGCGCATCTACAAGCATCCAGATCCGTAACATGGGCACGCCACTCTACGTTATCGACGGCATCATCTCGGACGAGGGACAGTTTAACAATCTCGACTTCAACGACATCGACGCCATCACCATCCTCAAGGATGCAACGGCTTCAATCTACGGTGTGCGGGCGGCCAACGGCGTTATCGTCGTCACCACAAAAAAAGGCGCGACGAACACCCGGAACACGGTTTCGCTCAACGCATACTACGGATGGCAAACCCTCAGCGAGTTCCCCCACCCCGCCAACGCGGCCACTTATGTGGAGAAGTACATCATGTCCGAAACCGTGCAGGGCAAGAGTGGAACGCAATACACCTATTCCAGAGACGATCTGGCGAAGTGGCAGCAGGGAACGGAGAAGGGTTATGTGCCTTTCGACTGGTACGACTTTATTTTCGAGACCGCCCCGCAGCTCTACGTCAACGCCAATATCACCGGAGGCTCGGACAAGATCAACTACTACGTCTCTATAGGCAATCTGACGCAGGACGCGATGATTGTCAACTACGGCGGCTTTGAACGAACTAACCTCCAGATGAATATCGACGCTAAAATCTCCGACAAACTCAAGGTCGGCGCTTCGATGAACGGCCGTATCGAGACGCGAGTCAACCCGGGCGTTCCGCAGGTGGACGACTACTGGATGCCGCGCTTCGGAGTTTACCGCAACCTTCCCACCCGCCGTCCCTACGCCAACGACAACGTCAACTACCCGACCACCACAGGTCCGAGTAACGAGACCAACTTCGCCTGGCTAAACTACGAACTTTCGGGACGCATGGAGGACACCTGGCGCATCGCACAGCTACAGGCCAACGCGGAATACGACATCATGGCCGGCTTGAAGGCTAAAGTACTTGTAGGATATTATTTCGCCTACCGTAACCACGACAATCAGGAATACACCTACAAACTGTACGGCTACGACGAGGATACGGATACTTATCCGGTAATCTTTGAGAATCTTAACCCATGGCGCGAACGCACAACGGCCTACAACGAGGATATAAACTCGAACATTCAATTGTCCTACGACAAGAAGTTCGGCGATCATACCGTCTCGGCTCAGGTGGGCTTCGAATCATGGCAACGCGATCATCCGCAGACTTGGGTGCACTCGCGCCCGACGGCCAATTCACTGCATCTGATAGATTATCCGACAATGGATACCTATAACGATGACGGTTTACGCACCAACGCCCGTCTGGGCTGGATAGGCCACCTCAATTACGACTACGCCAACAAGTATCTCCTGGAAGCCTCCGCGCGTTACGACGGCTCCTACCGCTTTGCGCCCGGACACCGCTGGGGTCTCTTCCCCTCCGCCTCCGTCGGCTGGCGACTATCCGAAGAAGCCTTCTGGAGCGAAAGCAAATTGCACGACGTCTTCAGCGACTTCAAGCTGCGCGGCTCTTACGGCCTTGTGGGAAGCGACGATATAGGCAGCGACTTCAACTATTTGAGCGGCTACACCTATAAGTCGGGCGGCGCCGTGATAGACGACAAGTATGTGATAGGCTCGGTAGCCCGCGGATTGCCGGTAACAACGCTTTCGTGGATTAAGGCTTATATCCTCAACATCGGCGTGGACGTGTCCTTCCTCAAGAACAGGCTCAACGGACAGGCGGAGTTCTTCCGCCGACACCGCACCGGTCTGGCCGCCTCGCGCTACGACGTGCTGCTGCCCTCCGAAGTGGGTTTCTCGCTTCCGCAGGAGAATCTGAACTCGGATGTTCACATGGGCTACGAGTTTCAGCTGAACTGGAACGACAATATCGACGAGCTGGCTTACCGCGTTGGCGCGAATCTGACATACGCGCGCTTCTACGACTACGAGCAGTACAAACCGCGCCGCTCGAACTCCTGGGATTATTACCGCAATTCGATATGGCATCGCTACGGCTACGTCAACTGGGGTCTTGAGGCCATCGGGCAGTTCGAGAGCTGGGAAGAAATCGCCGAATATACCATCGACAACGACCGTCAAGGCAACAAAACCCTGCGTCCCGGCGACATCAAGTACAAGGACGTCAACGGCGACAACACTATCAACGGTATGGACGAACGCCCGATAGGCTTCCGCGAAGGCTCGACGCCGATACTCAACTGGGGTATCAACCTGGGCGCTACATGGAGAGGCTTCGAGCTTGGCATGGACTTCACCGGCGGCGCCCTGTCGTCATGGTATCAGGATTACGAACAGCGCAATCCCTTCCACGACGGCGGCAACAATCCACAGTACTACATGGAGGATACATGGCGGCTGGCCGACATCTGGGACGCCAACAGCAACTATGTCCCCGGCAAATACCCCATGCTGCTGATAGGCAACAGCTCGCACAGCAACTACTGGAACAGCTCTTTCTGGAAGAAAAACGTGGCTTACGTCAAACTGCGCAACCTCGAACTTGGCTACAACATTCCCAAGCATGTCCTCGACCGTCTCTACCTCGCCGGCCTTAAAGTATATGTGGCCGGCACGAACGTATTCACGCTGTGCAATATCATGGGCGTCGATCCTGAAAGCGATCAGTCGAACGGACTCGGCTATCCTACTACGAGAGTAATAAACGTTGGGTTGAATATTAAATTTTAATGACTTATGAGAACAAAACATTTTATAACTGCAATTGCGGCCGCTCTAACAGTGGCGTTCAGTTCCTGCAGCGATTTTTTAGATACGCAACCGGAGAACATACTCTCCGACGACCAGATCTTCGGCGATGCCGTGCTTATTCAGTCGGCGCTCGCCAATTTCTACGGACGGGTAACCTGGGGCGAAAACGTCGCCGACTGGGGAGCCTCAGCCGTTATCGACGACGCCGCCAAGTCGGACGGCGGGCCGGATCAACGCTCTACCTTCGAAGATAACATCTGGCGCACCTACGACTACACTCTGATTCGCAACTTTAACCAGTTTCTAAAAGGAGTACGCGAGACTAAAGTGCTGTCCGAAGGCGACCGCTCCCGACTTGAAGGCGAAGTGCGTTTCCTACGCGCCTGGACTTATTTCAATACTTGCCGCGGACTTGGCGGAATGCCGATAGTCCAAGACGAGATATTCGACTACACTCCGGGTATGGATATCACCACCCTGCAAATTCCGCGCTCTACCGAAGCGGCTCTCTATGATTATATCATCAGCGAGTGTCAGGCCGTATCCAACATGCTGCCGGCCGAGAAGCAGGCAAACAATGCCCGCGCCAACCGCTGGACAGCCAAGATGCTTGAAGCTCGCGCCGCAATCTATGCCGCTTCCATTGCCAACTACAACAACAAGATGGTAGCTCCGGTTACATTGCCCGGCGGCGAAGTGGGTATTCCTGCCGACCGCGCCTCAGGTTATTACCAGACAGCTTTGCAAGCCGCACAGGCCGTCATCGCTAACAGTCCATACACCTTGCAGCGCAGCTCGGCCAACGACTACACCTCGCTGGCTAAAAACTTCTTCAACCTGACCAGCGTCAAGGCCGCCAATACGGAAGTTATCTGGGTGCGCGACTATAAAAGTCCGGACGCCCTGCACGGTCGCACTACGGCCAACGCTCCGCGTTCACATTCCGAAGACTTGGATAACAGCTGGCTGGGCGGCATCCTCAACCTTGTCGAACAGTACGAACTTATCGACGCCGCTACTCCCGGCGTGAAAGAAAAGATTGTAACCAGGGAAGGCGACGGTTACAAGTTCTATTCGTCGGCCTCGGAGCCATTTGAATCGCGCGATCCGCGTCTGTGGGGAACAATCATCTACCCGGGCGCAGTGTTTAAGGGTCGCGAAGTAGTTCTACAGGCAGGGCAGCTGATTAAAGACGGCGGCTCGTGGACTACCAAATCCACCGCCGAACTTGATTCGCACGACGACGCAGGCAACCTTATCACCGCCGAAAACGGTCCCAAGCAGTCCAACGAACAGTTTGTCAACAAGACCGGCTTCTATGTCCGAAAGTTTCTCGACGAAACCGTAGGCAACGGCACCCGCGGGCATGGCTCCGACGTCTGGTCGGTCCGCTTCCGCATAGCCGAGGCTTACATGATTGCCGTCGAAGCTTCCTTTGAACTCGGCAACAACACCCAGGCCGTCGAATACATCAACCAGATACGCAGTCGCGCCGGAGTGAAGCCGCTAACAAGCGTCAGCTTCGAAAACATCGTGCACGAATACCGCGTAGAGTTTGCCTTCGAAGACCACAGATACTGGGATATGAAACGCTGGCGTCTGGCAGATCAGGTGTGGAACGGCAGCAACAGCGACGAATTTGCCCGCCATCGCCGCCTGTGGCCCTACCGTGTCGTAGCTCCCGGCGATCCCAACGACGGCAAGTGGGTGTTCATCGAGGACTTCCTCTTCATGTCGCCCAATGCACGCTACTTCCAGCCTCGGAACTATTACAACTTCATTGATCTCGGGTGGATTAACAATAATCCCAAGATAGTAAAGAATCCATATCAATAATTATTAATCGGTTTGAATATGAAAAATATTATTAAATACATTCCACTGTTATTGCTCACTCTGCTGGCAAGCTGCGGAAAAGACAACTACGACGCGCCGGAATCAACACTGACCGGTCGAATCGTATATAACGGAAATCCCGTACAGGTACGCGGTACAGGTGAAGCAGTGCGAATCTATCTCTATCAGGATGGCTGGCAACTGCACAACCAGATCGAAGTATTTGTTACGCAGGACGGATCATTCTCGGCAAAGCTTTTTAACGGCGAATACAAGCTGGTAACGCGCGACAACAACGGCCCCTGGGTCAACGTTCGCGATACCACGACATTCACCGTCAAGGGAAGCCATTCGCTCGACTTGAATGTAACGCCCTACTTCACCATTTCGGATGAAAATGTTTCGCTGTCCGGCACGAACCTGTCGGTCTCGTTCAATATAAATCAGATAGTCTCGACAGCCCAAATCGAGAAGGTTTATCTGATATTGAGCAAGACACAGTTTGCCGACGAAGTCAACAACATCGTCCGTCAGGATGTTACCAACATAAAAGTCGGCTCCAATACACTGTCGGTCGATTTGTCGGGCAACGCTCAAGTGGCCGCCGCGCAGTTCCTCTACGGACGTATAGGCGTGAAAACGCAGGGCGTCGGCGAGGCAATATGGACGCCGGTAAAGAAACTGCGATAGTTGCAAATATTGCAATTAAGTTTTCAGACAGGGGAAAAGGATGCGTCCTTTTCCCCTTTTTTATTTCATGTCAGGAGATGCTGCGACGGCATTGCGTGGCTTACCGGTAAAACCCTGTGTTTGATAATCAAAAAAACATGTATTTATATAAAATGTCATCTGCCAACGGTTCATTGGCATGTTCCAATCGTCCGTTGGTATGTTCCAATCGTCCGTTGGTATGTTCCAATCGTCCGTTGGTATGTTCCAACGGCTCATTGGTATGTTCCAACGGCTCATTGGTATGTTCCAACGGACGATTGGTATGTTCCAACGGACGATTGGTATGTTCCAACGGCCCATTGGTATGTTCCAACCGTCCGTTGGCAGATGACATTTTATATAAATTTATGGTTTTTTGATTATCAAACACAGGATTTTACCGGTGAGCCATTATCATCATATTCGGTATAAAGAAACGCCTTCCCATACATTTTTTCCGTTTGGTAAATGATGCGCTAAATCGACATGAATTCTATCAGCCAATAACCCTGACCAAGCATATACCAATAGAAAAGCGCGTCCGTTACCATCAACAAAATGGTGAATGTACGATAGCATAAAGTGGATAATTATTCCTTTGATAACAGGGTGAATAAATGTTTTTTCCGGTTGATTGAAAAATCGTTCCAAGTCGGAAAGCAGTTTTTCCAGTTCTTCGTAATGCGGTGGATTACGGGCAATATCGCCGGTAATGCCATCCATTACATAAATATTGTTGTGTGCGCGAATTTTCCCGGCATCCGTTTCATCATCCAAAGTATCTGCATTCATTGAACGGTGAATTTCTGTCAATTGCCGGATAGAAAAATCTTCTTTTGCGTGCTATTTTATATGATTAATTGTAAGGTAATTGTTTAATATCATTTGCTGATCTTTATTTTTGGGTTTTTCGTTTTTGCGAAGCATATATTCAGCTACTTTTCGTGTGGTGGCAGCACCTTCCATCCGACTCGAAGCAATGGCTTCTTCCATTATCGAGGAAACAGGATAAGTGTTTTTGTGTGCGGACGGAATAAGATTTTCGTCATTTCCGGATTTTAAAAGTATAGGCATAATTGCATGGCCTGTTTGTTTCTGTTTGCAGTTTCGACGGCAACGCAATCGTTGTTGTTCCGTCCTTGTAACTCCATTTCAGAGGATCCTTGTATCCTAACATGTAAATTTTTGAGCCTTTCACAGGCTCTACCGATTTCAGTTGCAGCTGCTTACCCGGCCATTCGAGAGAAATTGCAAAGACCGTTTTCCCGTCCTTACTGCGGGTATAACGGATGTTTCCTTCTGAAGGCACGGCATAGGGACGTGTATAATAGATGCCTTCGCCGTTTACTTTGAGCCATTTGCCGATGTCTTTCAAACGTTTTTCCTGCATTTCCGGTAAAGCGCCCTGTCCGTCGAGGTTGACAACCAGCAGCAGGTTGCCGCCGTTGGCAACAATGTCAACAAACATATCTACAAATCCTTTGGATGACATTATATTGTCGTCGGTATCCTGCCAGTTGAATCCGAAAGAATGACTTATACCGCGGTTTTCTTCCCAGGCATGATCGCCGTTCATTTTATTTGGTGGCAGACTGTGATGTTCGCTCGTGAAAACATCTCCCAGACGCGCCCGCGCTATCCGTTTGTCCGGCCGCAAACCGTAACGGTCGTTAACCGCTACATCCTTGCGCCCCTGTGCCTGATTGTAGAAGTAAGCCGATATTTCGTAACTGCCCAAGTCTTCAATCGGATCTTGCCAGTCGCCATCGTACCAGACTATATCGGGATCGTATCTGTCAATAAACTCAACGGCCTGCGGAATAAGATAATCTTTCAGAAAATCCCTGACGGCTATTTTTCCGGGTATAAGATTTTCCAGGTCGGGCGTGTAGGGAGCTGCCGGATTCTTGTAGTTCTTCCTGAACCATTGCCTGACCACCATTTCGCCGTTGTCGGCAATGATAGGATATTCCCACTCCTGCGTTCCGTAGTAGAATCCGAATTTTAAGCCCTTCTCGTTACAGCGGTCAACCAGCGGTCGAATCAGGTCCTGTCCAAGCCTTTCGCCCACATCCATGTGCGTGTAGGACGAGGGCCATATACACCAGCCCGAAAAGTGCTTGCAGAATGGAATAATGTACTTCATTCCGGCTTCGACCGCCAAATCGACTAACTTTTCGGGCTTATAGTCCTCGGCGGTGAAGAGGTGAATAAAATCTCCCCTTGCGAAATCTTTGCCCCAGTTTTTCTCGTGATAAGGCCGGAGGGTGAATATCTGTCCGTGTTTGTCGTAGAGGCGCGGACCGTCGTTGTCGGCCACCATCTGATATTCATACCAGTCGGGATATATTTCCTTTTCGCCCATCAGCATTGCGTATCCGGCCACGGACCATAAGCCCCAGTCGATAAACATGCCGAACTTGATGTCGGAAAACCATTCGGGCGTCTGATGTTGCGCGAGCGATTCCCAATTGGGCTTCCACTGTCCCCTGTCAATCACTTCGCCGACTCGTTTGTACTCTTTTGCGGCATCTTGCAGCAACTTGTCCGAGAATTTTTCTTTCATCCCTGACAGTGAATAAGGATAGCGGAATGTGGCCGGATCGTATTGATCGCCCGGATCAATCCCCGAAGGACGCCTGTATTGTTTAGGAGCTTCAGGCAGTTCCACATCGTTTTGCTGTCCGTAAGCGGACGCTGTAAAGCAGATTAAAAGCAGATAAATTAAAACCGTTCTGTTCATGATTTTTCTTAATTTCGTTCGTTATAAACTCCAAATTCGGCGATACAAGGCGTATCGGAAAATTCGTCTATGATGATTTTTATTTTATTTCCCCATATTTTGCTGAATCTGTGGATTTTAATCCGATCCGGATTCGAGCCTGTCAAAACCGGTTTCCATTCATTATTTGAAAAACATTCTATCCGGTATTTTGTGATTCTGTTATGACCTTCATTTTCCGTGATAACGACCATGTTAAATGGCTGTTCATTTTCACCCAGTGTGATTTCGAGCCAGGGATTTTTCACCGAAGGATGTGAAATCCACGATGAGCCGAATTTATCATCATTGGCAAAATCCATGATATTCATATCATAACTCCAGCTGGAACCGGAAGGTTTTTGTTTTGCGATGTTGGAGGAGATTATTGGCCGTTCGTGGGGAGGAATCTTTGCAACAGCGCCTTCATTTTTCCACAATTTACCGATTTCTATCAAGGCGTCCAAAGCGTTGTCATCAATTAAACCTGCTCTGTTTGGCGCCACATTCAGGATGAAATTGCAATAGGCGTTGTTAAACGGAATAATATTTTTTTCGACCATCTCTTTCGGCGATTTTACAGGTTTTGTCGGAAAATTTTCTTTCCAAAACCAGTTGTCCTGAACAGGTAAGCATGACAGCGCAGGAAGTTTATTGCTTTCTTTTGAAATATGCTGGCCGGCGCCTTGCTCATACGATTTGATATCCGTATAGAATAAAGCTTCTGCCGGATATTTGGCTGCATTGAGGTCCATTACCAAACAGTTTGGCTGCAAAGACTTTACCAATAAATAAATGTCTTCAAAAGGAACATCGTCATAAGAAATACGCGACCAGGGGGCATCCCAGCCATCAATGACGAGCGCGGTGATTTCTCCGTAACCGGTCATCAATTCTGT
>JAITPL010000216.1 GCA_031289445.1 Tannerella sp. | reverse complement strand
AAAAATTTCGTCTTAAAAGCCTGCAAAGATAGGCATTTTATTTTGAATAGCCTAATTTCAGCAGAACTTCGTTACTGATGTCAATTTTTGGCGAGGCGTAGATGACGCTCATCGCAGAGGCTCTATCGACGACCATCTGATAGCCTTTCTCTTCGGAGATGGCTTTGATGGCTTCATAGATTTCATCCTGAATAGGTTTCATCAGGGCTTCCCGTTTCTTGTACAGCTCGCCTTCGGCGCCGAAGTACTTGCGTTTGAGGTCCTGCGCTTCCTGTTCTTTCTTGATGATTGCCTCTTCGCGTTTGGCTTTCATCTCGGCGGAGAGGAAGACGAGGTCGCTTTGGAAGGTCTTATACATGTTCTGAGCTTCCTGCTGAAGCTTCTCTACCTCAGCCTGCCACTTCTCTGACAGTTGACTCAACTGTTCGTTGGTCATCTCGTAAGCCGGAATATTTTTGAGTATATATTCCATGTCTATCAGCGCAAATTTCTGCGCTCCCAT
The DNA here is from genome assembly GCA_031289445.1 of Tannerella sp. Taxonomy (GTDB): domain Bacteria; phylum Bacteroidota; class Bacteroidia; order Bacteroidales; family Tannerellaceae; genus Tannerella. Next base: position 6,310 of record JAITPL010000216.1, on the reverse strand, counting down.
TGTCATTGCCATCGAGCAAAACAATACCATAAAAAAAATTATCCTTTTCATACTTTTACGTGTTTATTGATTACATATACTTAGACTGCCGTTTTAACATTTGGTTTATACGGATTTAAAATTCTTGTCCGAGGATGAAGTGAAAATTACCGCCGCTGCGTGATGTAGAGCCGTAAGGCTTGTCGAAGCCGTAGCCCCAGTCGATACCCATCAATCCTATCATCGGGAGGAAGATACGGACGCCGAAGCCGGCGGAGCGCTTGAGGTTGAAGGGGTCGTAGTCGCTCATTGCGCTCCATGCGTTGCCTGCTTCGCCGAAAATAAGAGCGTAGATAGTGCTTGAAGGCTCAAGGATGAGCGGGTAGCGCAGTTCGAGTGAGAGGCGCGAGTAGGCTCGAGCCGAGTACATATAGGGGTTGTTGCCCGCGATGGAGCCGTTGTCGTAACCGCGCAGGGCTACTGTTTCCTGATAGTAGGAGTAGCCGCCTGTCATGCCGTCGCCACCCACATAATACGTACCGAAGGGCGATTTCTTATTCTTGTTGTAGTCGCCTATCCAGCCTACTTCGGCACGCGACATCAGTACCGGCGTGCGTTGAGGGCCGTCATACTTCGGCAACAGAAACAGAGGGATGAAATTCTTGGCCTTGAAAGTTACTTTGTAGTATTCGACAAACTTGAATTTCTCGGCTTCGGAGGTGATATTGGCGTAGTCTTTGCCGTCGAAGAGGGAGTAAGGGAGGGTGAAAGCGCCGGTTAGCGTGAACTGCGAGCCTTCCCTGGTGTAGAGAGGGTTGTCGATAGAGCTGCGCTGCAGGGCGAGTTCGAGGTTGACGTCGTGATAGTTACCGTTCTCGGAAATGCCCAGATAATAGGTGCTTGACCAGTTTTGGAGCATATACACCTGATAGTTCAGCGTGGCCATGAAATTGAAGAAGTCATCCGGCCAGTTGAGGCGTTTGCCGTAGCCTGCCGATACGCCGAGTATTTGCATGTATTTGTTTTTGTCGTAGGCGCTCTCGTAGCTATAGTTGCTGCCGTAACCGCTGCCGTAACCGCTACCGTAGCCGCTGCCATATCCGTATCCGTATCCGCCGCTGTAATAGTTGTTATACATGCTGCTGAGGTAGGCATTTTGCATTTGGCTGTAGTAGCGGTTATTGACGCCTGTGTAACGCGAGAAGTACGCGCTGAGCGAGAGGGAATTGGGTCGTTTGCCGCCAAACCACGGATCAAGGAATGATACGCTGTATGCCTGATAATAAGAGGCATTGGTCTGTCCGTTGATATTGAGTGTCTGCCCTTCGCCTTGAGGGATGATACCCCTCATATTTTTGGCGTTAATAAGGTTTCTCATCGAGAAGTTAGTGAATTTAAGCCCTAACTTGCCTATCACGCCTGTTTGTCCCCAGCCGAGCGAAAATTCTACCTGATCGTTGGCCTTGGAGGTAAGGTTGTAGATAAGGTCTATAGTTCCGTTTTCCTGATTGGGATTTAGATCGGGACTCATGTTTTCGGGGTCGAAATGTCCCATCTGCGCCAGCTCGCGCAGAGAGCGCATCAAATCTTCACGACTGTAGAGGTCGCCGGGCTTGGTGCGCAGTTCGCGACGGACAATATCCTCATACAGGCGGTCGTTGCCGTTGATGACAATCTTGTTGATAGTAGCCAGCGGGCCTTCTATAATGCGTATTTCGAGGGCTATCGAATCGTCTGTTACATCGACCTCCACAGGGTCGGCATACGAGAACATGTAGCCGTTGTTCTGGTAAACGTTAATCATCGCGTCCTCGTCTTCCCTGATGCGTTCCATCAGCTTCTTCTGGTTATAGACCTCGCCGGGCTTCATGTTAAGTATCTCGGCCAGTTTATCTGATGTGTACTTGGTGTTACCGACAAAACTGATGTCCTTGATATAGTACTGTTGGCCTTCGCTGATATTGAGGTAGATGTTGACATGCTTTTTGTCGAATGTAGCCACGCTGTCCGACAAAATCTCCGCGTCGCGGTATCCAAACTCGTTATATTTGTCAAGGAGGTTCTTTTTGTCGTTCGCATATTCCGTCTCGGTGAACTTCTTTGTACTGAACATCTCCAACCACGAGTTCCTGAAGCGTTCCCTCAGATTGAACCCCTCATTGGTCTTCTTCATCGCTTTACGAAGCTTAAAATCAGTCAGTTGCGAGTTGCCGTTAAAGTATATCTTTTCAATCTTGGTCTTCTCGTGCTTGTCGATATTGAAGTTGACGCTTACTTCGTCTTCCTTGCCGGGAACAGGCTTCTCGACCACATCTATGTCCACGTTCTTGAAGCCTTTTTCTTCAAAGTATTTCTTTATCAGTATTTTAGCGCGGTCAACTATATGTGGCGTTATCTGGTGTCCCTTGCGCAGGTTGAGCTTGGCTTCGAGGTCGGTGCGCTCGCCTTTCTTCACTCCGTTGAAGATAGTCTCGTAGATGCGCGGGCGCGGTACGAGCTTGATTTCGAGCCATATCTTGTCGTCCACAATGCGTCGAGCCAGAATCTTGACGTCCGAGAACAAGCCCTGCTTCCAGAAGCGGTTGACAGCCTCCGTAATCTCGTCGCCGGGGATTGTAACCACATCGCCCACCGCAAGCCCCGAAAAACCTATCAGCACATAGTCCTCATAGTTGGTCGCGCCGGTAACGGATATCTTTTCTATCTTGTACTTCTTCTGCGAGAAGGTGTACTCGATAGTAGGAATCTCGCTTTCGGGAATCGAATCCTCCGGGGCAATCTTTGCCGTATCCGCCACCGAAACGCCTGTAAGGGGCGGCACAGTGTTTATCTTTACCGTATCCGCCGTCTTGAGTACCGGCATGGTGTGCCGCACGGTGTCTATCCCTTGCGAACTTCCGTAAAAACAAAAGCATAAAAATGTAATAATCAACTGTATTTTTTTATCCATATCTCGTTGTTTCTCTTCAAATCATAATTTAATCAATTGCTCGCTTGTCATACCGTAACGGCGCTCTCGACGCTGATAGACCGCAATAGCTTCATAGAACTCGTTCTCGCGGAAGTCCGGCCAGTAGGTCTCGGTGAAGTACAACTCCGCATAAGACAGCTGCCAGAGCAGGAAGTTACTTATCCGCATTTCGCCGCCGGTGCGTATCAGCAGGTCGGGGTCAGGCAGGTCGCGGGTCGTCAGGCAGGACGAGAGCAGTTGCTCGTCAATGCTTCCCGCATCCAATGTGCCTGCTGCGACCTCGGCAGCTATCCTTCGCGTCGCCTCGGTCAGCTCCCAACGTGAGGAGTAACTGAGCGCCAATATAAGCGTAACGCCTGTATTGATGGACGTTTGGAGGATGCAGTCCTGCAAGGTTGCGGCTACTTCGTCCGGCAGTCTCGACAGGTCGCCGATAGTGGCCAGACGGACGTTATTACGCATCAAATCGGGCGTCTCGCGGTGGATGGCAGCCACCATAAGCGACATCAAAGCGCGTATTTCCTCTTCGGGTCTGTTCCAGTTTTCCGTCGAAAAAGTATAGACCGTCAGGTATCGAAGCCCGACAGCGACTGCTGCTTCGACAACCTTACGTACCGAAACGACGCCTTCACTGTGCCCCTCGTAGCGTTCTACGCCCCGAGACTTGGCCCAGCGTCCGTTACCATCCATGATGATGGCAATATGTTGCGGCAGTTTGCTCTTATCTATTTCTTCAATCGACATTCTATATAGTCTATATTAATATATTTCTTTTATCTCTTTCTTGTTACAGTTGCAGTCGCGAAGCCCGAAGTCGTAGGTTATGAAAAACTTCATCCATACGTACCAGTCGCGGTTCTTAAACAGGTCGCTTCCTATACCGTAAGGGTTGTTCAACAGCTTGTTATCCAGTCCGTCGCCAAACAGTTTGCGTACCGACATCTCGGCGCCAATGTTGATGCGGTTCTTGAGCTTGTACTTCACTCCTGTTCCTGCCGAGAGGTGCGGAGTGAAAAATATCCCTCCCTCAACCGGCGCTGCCGAAAGCCCGAAGCCTCCCGCGATATAAGGCGATATTCGCTTGGTGTAGAGATACTTATACTTGTCGCTGTAGGGGAAGAAATTAAACTCCGCCTGTCCGCCAAGGTCAATCACGTTGCGCTCGAACGCCGTCTGCATATTGTCGGGGAAGACGTTGTCGGTCCTCGCCGTCGAGCCTGAGACTCGCACCCACGACAGATTGCCTCGAAATGCAACCCTGAAGTTTGCGTTATAGCGAAATATAACGCCTGCGGCAGGATTCATGTCGGCAAAGAGGGTCGTTTTGTTGGCGTCACCCATGTAGAACGCGCCTCCAAACATACCGCCTATCTCGTAGAGGTATTCCTGCGCGTAAGCCGACAGCGACATGAGCCATAGAAGAGCGATAAGCGCCGACCGTTGAAATAGAGATAACTTCATCATGTTTAGTTTAACGCAAAAAACATCATAAAATTGTAGGCTTAATGAATTGACAATTGACAACTTCTTAAATTGATAATTGACAATTGATAATTGATAATTAGGAGTTCTTCCGCTTCATCCATCTTTATGCCTTCTGCCCTCTGAATTGACAATTGACAATTGATAATTGATAATTAGGAGGATCTCCCGCTTCATCCATTTTCTGCCTTCTGCCTTCTGCCTTCTACTTCCTGCCTTCTAACTTCTACCTTCTACCTTCTTCTAACTTCTACCTTTATAGCAGTCTGTTTAGGCGTCCTTGCCACAGTTCATTAAAGAAATAAGTACTCTGAGCTGCTTTTCCGCCGAAAAGCAGTATATAATTTTCGTGGTTTACTATCGCCGAAGCAAAACCTCGACGAACGTATTCTTCCGGAAATTCATGTTGTGTGAGAACCCACGTAACGCCGCTGTCATGCGAACGGTAAATCTCGCCGGACGCCTGCCCTAAGTCGTCCACGCCCCCAATCAGATAGAAACCATTGTCGTACCTCACTACCGATGCGCCTTCGCGGGGGGTAAAGGTGAGTCTCTCGTTACTCAACGGCGTCCAGGCGAGGCCATCCATTGTTGACCAGGCCTTGTTCGACAATCCGCCTTGCGCGTTCCTGCCTCCAACCGCCATCAAACGCGGCAAGTACATTGCTTCATAACTCAAAGCGCTGAAACCGCTGACAGGGAACGAAGCTTCGACAGCCTTGCCGACAGTCCACTGTCCGTCTTTCGACATGGCGACGTGGTGTAAAGAGCCTTCAACAGTCGCTATTGCCGATATTACCGACACGCTCTTGACCGTTCCGTCAGGCACTATGCCGAGCAGCGATTTAAGTTCCGGCGCACCGGCTACTTCCGTCCATTGCTGACCTTCAGCCGAGCTATATAACTTGCCGTCTTCGCCTGCAACATACAGAAGTTTCTCAAACTCAAGCATTTGCGAGATGACGGCATCAGCGGGAAGGTCGGTCGGCGACAGCTCCTCCCACGCCGTAACAGCCACAGTATCAGCCTTATACAGGTGATATTTGTTCTGATTGCGCGAATACATATAATAGGAATCCATGTAGGTGATAACCTTCATATCATCCGTCGTCGTTTCTGTCGGCAGGTCGGAGCGCTTCTGCCATATCATCGAATCGGGATTGACCTGATGAATATTCAGTTTAGCCTCATAAGTCTTTGTCGAAATGCCGTCATAGGGATAGATTGTAATCATAACAGGTTGCGAGAAATCTATCGAATCGGTAACGCCCCATATCGAATCGCCCGATGCTTGCGGCACTACCAGCACCGCGTAGGCGCCAACCTCGAAGGTCAGCGTGCAAAGCAATTTGCGGTCGAAGCTGTCAACCCGCGTACCGTAAGGCATTGAATCCCTGTTGAATATCTTGCTGTTAACCTGGTCGATAGTAAAAACGACACTCGACAATCCCTCTATCGAGTCATTCGACAGTGAGAACGTCGCTATTTGAGCGTTGCCCAGATTCCAGTCATCTATTTCTGTCTCGTTATCGCCCAAGCAAGACGGTAAAAGAAACAGAAAGCATCCTGATAACCAGAGTTGAATATTTTTTTTCCTCATTTATTTTTCGGTTTTGAGACGGCAAAAATAAGAAAATATTTTGGCTTTACGGCAATTTCGCCTGAATTTTATAATAATTTAGTTTATCGACTTTTTCGTCTATTGCTTATTTATTTGGCAAAATGCCCGTATTTCGTTATTGTCGCCCGCTTTTCGCCGTCTCTGACGAAAAACGGTATCTCTTGTCTGTTAAGTTTTTTTACGTTTCCAATAGGGGCTGATTTCACTCCATCGTGCAAACAGAAAGGCGCCGTTTCTATGATTATCTCATCCCAAAG
>JAITPL010000200.1 GCA_031289445.1 Tannerella sp. | reverse complement strand
AAGCGCAATTTACATCCTGCTTTCCGACTTTCCGAATCAGCGATAAAGACTTTCCCGAATCAGGAGTTCTGAATTGACGCCCCTCCCTTTTCGGGAAACTTGGAACTTTTGGTAGGCTCGTCAAAATATAAGGAGGTCTATATATAGCAGAAGAGAGAGCACGTCGCCGCGCTCTCTCCCTGCAAAAAACATAAAACAATCAATAAAAACAACCGTTTTTATGCTTCCTTAGCGAATGAATAACAATTCGCGATATTTGGGTAATGTCCACATCTCGTCGTCAATGATAAGCTCTAACTTGTCGATCTCGTAACGTATGACGTCGAACTTTGATGAGATATTGTCGTGATAAGCAATGGCTTTCGCACGCTCGTCGGTCAGCTTGTTGGCCACCTTGCGGTTTTCTACCAGTTCGTCAACAAGAGTCTTGATAGAGGTAACGCGCTCCGAAATCTCCTTGATGATAGAGAGGTTGGTTGCCGAGAGGGCTTTACTCTGATCGGCGTCGAAGAGGGCATTGAGTTTCGTAACGTTGTCGATGAGCAGCGACTGATAGCGAGTGGCAACCGGAATGATGTGGTTGATAGCGAGGTCGCCGAGCAGACGAGCTTCTATCTGGATTTTTTTAGTGTATGTTTCCCACTTGATCTCGTTGCGGGCTTCGAGTTCTTTCTTCGTCATAACGCCGAGAGACTCAAACAGTTTGACGCTTGAGGCTTCGAGATAGCGGTCGAAGATAAGCGGCACGCTGGTCTCGCAGTCAAGTTGCAGTTCGGCTGCATCCTTTTTCCAGTCTTCGCTGTAGTTATTGCCGTCGAAGCGGATAGGGCGACACTCTTTCGAGTATTTGCGCAATACGTCGATAATAGCTGCGTACTTGTCAGCGCCTTTCTTCACCTTGGCGTCAACGTCGTTTTTGAACTCGATGAGTTGCTCGGCTACGGCAGAATTGAGCGCCAACATGCCGGTAGCGCAGTTGGCCGACGAGCCGACGGCGCGAAACTCGAAACGGTTGCCGGTGAAGGCGAAAGGCGAGGTACGGTTGCGGTCGGTGTTATCTATGAGCAGTTCGGGGATGCGGGGGATATCGAGCTTGAGACCTTTCTTGCCGGCGATGTCAATCTTGTCGGACTCGGATTTCTCAAGCGAGTCGAGCACTTCGCTGACCTGCTTGCCGAGGAAACTCGAAATGATAGCCGGAGGAGCCTCGTTAGCGCCCAGACGGTGTGCATTGTTAGCCGACGAGATGCTGGCCTTCAAGAGACCGTTATGTTTGTGAACGGCTTTGAGGGTATTGATTATAAAAGTGAGGAAACGCAGGTTTTCTTCGGGTGTTTTGCCCGGAGACATCAGCAGGACGCCTGTATCCGTGCCGAGCGACCAGTTGTTGTGTTTGCCCGAGCCGTTGATACCTTTGAACGGTTTCTCGTGCAGGAGCACGCGGAAACTGTGTTTGCGAGCCACTTTGCGCATTACTTCCATAGTGAGCAGGTTATGGTCGTTGGCGAGATTGCATTCCTCGTAAATGGGAGCGACCTCAAACTGATTGGGGGCGACCTCGTTATGGCGTGTCTTGAGAGGAATACCGAGCTTGAGACATTCTATTTCGAGGTCTTTCATAAACTCTGCCACACGCGAAGGTATAGCGCCGAAATAGTGGTCTTCGAGCTGTTGATTTTTGCTGCTTTCGTGTCCCATCAGAGTGCGTCCGGTGAGGAGCAAGTCGGGGCGTGCGGCGTAAAGGCCTTCGTCAACGAGGAAATATTCCTGCTCCCATCCCAGAAAAGCAGATACTTTTTTCACTTTGGGGTCGAAGTATTTGCATACATCGACGGCAGCTTTGTTGACTGCGTCGAGGGCTTTGAGCAGAGGAGCCTTATAGTCGAGCGATTCGCCCGTGTAGGAGATGAAAACGGTGGGGATGACCAGCGTATCGCCAACGACGAAAGCGGGTGATGACGGATCCCAAGCCGTGTAGCCGCGAGCCTCGAAAGTGCTGCGGATACCGCCGTTAGGGAAGGACGAGGCGTCAGGCTCCTGTTGTACGAGGAGTTTGCCGGAAAGTTCTTCGACTACTCCGCCTTTGCCGTCGTGTTCGATGAAGGCGTCGTGTTTCTCGGCTGTGCCCTCGGTGAGCGGGTGAAACCAGTGGGTGTAATGGGTAGCGCCTTTTTCGGACGCCCATTTTTTCATGCCTGCGGCAACGGCTTCGGCTGTGCCGATAGTTAATGAAGTACCGTTGTCGATGACGTTTATCAAGTCTTTGTAAGCCTTTTCGGGCAGGTACTTGAACATTTTCTCTTTGTTGAATACTAACGAGGCATAATACTCTGCCGGGCGTTCTGCCGGCGCTTCAACACTAACGGCTTTCTTTTGAAAAGCCCTTTCGACTACTCTAAATCTTAAATCTGACATGTGTTTGTAATTTATTAATTGTTATAAAAGAATAATGTTGTTTGCTTTGCATATTTCTATCTGTTTTTCAGGCCAGATAGACGCCTGCACTTCACCTATGTGGGCTTTCTTGAGGAAGAACATACAGAGGCGGCTTTGACCTATGCCACCGCCGATTGACAGCGGCAGTTCGTCGTTGAGCAGTGCGCTGTGGAAGACGAGCGATTTGCGTTCCGGACAGCCGCAGAGGTCGAGTTGCCGCGTTAATGTATCCTTATCTACGCGGATACCCATCGACGAAAGCTCGAAGGCAATCTTCAGCACGTCGTTCCAGAGGAAGATGTCGCCGTTGAGGCCAGTGTAGCCGTCGTCGTTCGCCGTGCTCCAGTCGTCGTAGTCGGGAGCGCGTCCGTCGTGCTTCTCGCCGTTGCTCAGCGCTCCGCCTATGCCGATGATAAAGACGGCGCGGAACTTTTCGAGGATACGGTTTTCGCGTTCGCGGGGCGAGAGGTCGGGGTATTGCTGCAACAGCTCTTCGGAGTGAATGAAGGTGATGTCGTCGGGCAATGTCGGGGTGATGTGGGGAAACTGTTCATAGACAATCTGTTCGATTTCCTTGAGGATGGCGTAGATTGAGCGAACAGTGTGTTTGAGATACTCGATGTTACGGTTTTCCGGGAGGATGGTACGTTCCCAGTCCCACTGGTCAACGTAGAGTGAATGGAGGTTATCCAGTTCTTCGTCTCCGCGGATAGCGTTCATGTCGGTATAGAGGCCGTAGCCCGGAGTGATGCGGTAAGCGGCGAGTTTCATTCGCTTCCATTTGGCAAGCGAATGAACTATCTCCGCCATCTGACCGTCGAGGTCGCGCACAGGAAAGCGCACAGCCCTCTCGACGCCGTTAAGGTCGTCGTTAATACCTGTCCCCGAGAGGACGAAAAGAGGAGCTGTTACCCTGCGCAATTTTAGTTCCTGCGCCAATTTTTCCTGAAACGTGCGTTTAAGCGTCTGAATGGCAGTCTCGGTCGTCTCAGGCATCAGCGTCTGTTTGTAATTTTTTGGAATAATTAATGACATACTTTTAATAGTTTTGATTGTTTTATTGTTATATAACGGCATTTTGCCGAATTTATTGGTTGTTTTTGAACTATTTGTTGTCGGGTGATTAATTGTTGTATGCCGATTCGCCGTGCTCGTAGATGTCCAATCCTTCTTCTTCCACACGTTTGGGTACTCTCAGACCCTTTATAAGGTCAAGGCCTTTGAATATCACAAATCCCATGCCTGCCGCCCATGCGCCGATTACTAATGCTCCGAAAGCCTGTGCTCCGAGCAATCCTGCGCCGCCGCCATAAAAGAGGCCGCCGTCGATGGCGAAGAGGCCTGTCATAACCGTGCCAAGCAGTCCGCATACTCCGTGTACGGATGAAGCTCCTACGGGATCGTCTATTTTCAGTGTTTTGTCGATAAATTCTACCGAGAATATCATCGCTATGCCGCAGACTGCGCCTATCAGGACTGCGCCTGCCGGGGATACTGCGTCGCAACCTGCCGTTATGCCGACCAGTCCGGCCAGCACGCCGTTCAAGGTCAATGAGAGCGACGGTTTGCTGTATTTGAGCCATGAAGTGAGGAGGGCGAACACTCCGCCTGCCGAGGCTGCGAGGTTGGTTGTAAGGAAGACGTGCGATATTGCCGTGCGGTCGCCTTCGGTAGCTGCTGCCAGCTGCGAGCCGGGGTTGAAACCGAACCATCCGAACCAGAGTATGAAAACGCCGAGTGCGGCCAGTGTAAGGCTGTGACCGGGGATAGCTCTGGATTTGCCGTCGCGACTGTACTTGCCGAGACGCGGGCCTAAAATGGCTGCGCCTACGAGGGCTACCCAGCCGCCAACGGAGTGTACTATTGTCGAGCCTGCGAAGTCGTGGAAAGCTGTGCCGAAAGTATTCGACATGAAACTGCCTTCATCGCCGTTCATGAGCCAGCCTCCGCCCCATGTCCAATGTCCCGAAACAGGGTAGATGATGGCGCAGATAAGTATTGAGTATAAGACGTACATCGAGAATTTTGTTCTCTCGGCCATGGCGCCCGATACGATGGTGGCTGCTGTGGCGCAGAAGACGGTCTGGAAGACCAGTATGCCTTCGGTAGGCAGGTCGTTGCCGGTCATAAAGTCGAGGCAGAAGAAGTTCGGTATGCCGATGAAATCACCTGCGCCGAACATTATACCGAAGCCTATGGCCCAGTAAATCAGCGAGCCGAACATGAAGTCGCAGAAGTTCTTCATCAATATGTTAGCCGTACTTTTGGTGCGGGTGAAGCCTGCTTCGACGAGTGCGAAGCCGGGCTGCATGAAGAACACCAGCATGGCGGCCAGCAGCATCCAAACGGTGTTGAGACCGAGGCTGAGGTCGGTAATGTTCTGTGGCGTTACTTCCGCCGATGCGTCCTGCGCCATGATTGAGGCGCTAAACAACCCTGTTGCGATGAGGGCGGCGAAGACTTTTCTTTTTATTGAAGATGTGTATTTCTTTTCCATAAATCAATCTTTTAAAATAACCTAAATAATTCTTTTTGTAATGAATACCTTTTAATGAATACCTGTAAATTGCTTGTTACTTTTCGAGTTCGGCGTTGTAGAGCGCTATGTCGCCGCGTTCGCCTGTACGGATGCGGATAGCGTCCTCTATGGGGATGATGAAGATGCGGCCGTCGCCGATTTCACCGCTCTGGGCGGATTGGAGGATAGCGAGAACGGTTTTTTCAACGTTTTTCTCGCGCACGATGATGGAGATGAGGATGCGTTCTATGGAGCTGGTGTCGTAAACGACGCCGCGATAGATGCGTCCCTGCCGGGCTTTGCCGACGCCTCTGACGTCGTAGTAGGAAAACCACTCGATGCCGACTGCCAATAAGGCATCCTTGACGTCTTCAAATTTTGTCTTTCGAATAATTGCTTCAATCTTTTTCATTATGTTTATTTTTAAAGGGTGATACCGAAGATGAAATAGCACTGGCTCTCGTAGGGGTTGAAGACAACCTTGGTGAAGGCCGGGATGGCAAAACTGTCGGTTACGCGGATTTCCTTGCCCACCGAGAGGCCGAGATTGACCACGTTCAGTTTGTCGGAATAGATACTCTCGAAGGGAGTGAGACCGAGTTCGGCTTTGAGGTCGAGACCTCCGAGACTGAAGGGTACGCCGGCTTCGATGTAGGTTGAGTAGGCTCGCTTGCCGTTGGCTTTGTAGTAGTCGTTGCCGGAGAAGACGGTGTTGACCGACAGGGAGGCTGCTCCGAAGTCGTATCCGAGCGTGGCCTCGAAGACGTGCGCGGTTTCGCGGGCGTCGTACTTGAAGTACTTCTCGCTACCGGTGAAGAACCAGAGGTCGGTGATGCCGACGCTGAATCCGCCTACGCCGTAGGTGAGATTGAAATCGAACTCGCGGGTGTAGAACTCCTCGAATCCTACGGATCCCCAAGCCGTGAGCGACAGCCCGCCGAGGGCTACAGAAGCGGTTGGCTGAATAGATGCGCCTCCGCAATAGATGCCGCGCCAGAGGTAGCTGCTCACCAGATCGCCGCCGGCCGAAACCTCTACCTCCTGAGCTTTTGTGAGGCTGCAAATGCTACTTAATGCTACCGTGAGCATCATGACGTTGAATAATTTGATCGTTTTCATACTTTCTTCTTGTTTAATTAGAACTATTATTTATTAAAACCTGTAATTTGCTTGACAATATGTCTGTAAAACGATGCAAAGTTACAGCTTTTTGTTTTGATAAATG
>JAITPL010000143.1 GCA_031289445.1 Tannerella sp. | reverse complement strand
AGAACGTCTGTGTCGCCAATCGTTTATAACCGCCTAAGCGCCATTTGGCGTTTTCTTCGGTTACCTTGAAGAGTTCTACCGCTTCGGCGGGGAACTGCTTCAGCAACGATGCGAAGCGGACTTCGTTTCTCAAGAAATCTTGAAATTTTGTCCAGTCAGGCTCTTTTGAATCGAGTTGGAAGGGGTTTTTGCCTTCGGCTTCGAGACGCGGATCGTAGCGCCAGAGATGCCAGTAACCACATTCGACGGCGGCTTTCTGCTCGGCTTGCGCTTTGCCCATGCCGTACTTCAAACCGTGCGATATACATGGCGAATAGGCGATAATCAGCGATGGTCCGTCGTATGCTTCGGCTTCACGGATGGCTTTCAGGGTCTGCGCCTGATTTGCTCCCATAGCGATTTGTGCCACATAAACGTAACCGTAAGTCGCGGCAATCATTCCCAAATCCTTCTTGCGAATACGCTTTCCGGCTGCCGCAAACTTTGCAACTGCACCTACCGGCGTCGATTTGGACGACTGTCCGCCGGTGTTGGAATAAACCTCCGTATCTACAACCAGAACATTTACATTGCGTCCCGACGCCAATACATGGTCGAGGCCGCCGAAACCGATGTCGTAAGCCCAACCGTCACCGCCGATAATCCACTGCGAACGTTTGACGAGATATTGCGACAGGTCGGCAAGCTGCTGACCCTCATTGCATTGCGGATTAGCCGCTGCATATTCTTTCAAAACAGGCGTCAGGATGTCGGCTATCTCGCGTGTTTTAGCGTAATTATTGCGGTTGGCAATCCACGATTCAAACAGCGCTTTAACCTCTTCGGGCAGTTGTCCTAAAGCGATAACCTCACTCATCAAACGCTCTACACGGTCGCGCAACTTTTCGGTTGCAACCTGCATTCCCAAGCCATATTCGGCATTGTCCTCAAAGAGCGAGTTTGCCCAGGCAGGGCCAAATCCGCGCTCGTTTTTGGTATAGGGAGTTGAAGGCGCTGAGCCGGAATAAATTGATGTACAGCCTGTTGCGTTGGCTACCATCTGGTGGTCGCCAAACAACTGCGAAACCAATTTCACATAAGGCGTCTCGCCGCAACCCGAACATGCGCCCGAAAACTCAAACAGAGGCGTTGCCAACTGCGAGTTTTTCACATTTGAGGCGACGTCAACAAGATGCTGTTTCGATTTGACTTCCTTGACCGAGAAATCCCAGTTTGCCTGATTGTCATATTGAGACTCGATGGGAGCGAGTTTCAGAGCTTTGCCGTTCTTGTTGCCCGGACAGGTGTCAACGCAGTTGTCGCATCCCAAGCAATCCAAAACATTGACCTGAATACGGAACTGCAATCCCTCGAAAGTCTTGCCCGGAATAGCGGACAGCGTGTTGTAAGCGGCGGGCGCTTTGGCCTGTTCGGCCGCATCGAGCAGGAAGGGACGAATGGCAGCGTGGGGACAGACGTATGCGCACTGGTTGCATTGGATACATTTTGTCGCATCCCAAACAGGCACTGCCGAAGCCACACCGCGTTTCTCGTAGGCGGCGGTGCCCTGATCCCAAGTACCGTCTTCGCGACCGGTGAAAGCAGATACCGGCAGATCGTCGCCGGTTTGCGCATTGATGGGAAATACCACTTTCTTCACAAACTCGGGCGCTCCGGCAATTCCGGCAGATACAAAGCCTTCGGCAGAAATGTCAGCCCATTCGGCAGGAATCTCCACTTTGTCGTAATCGGCGCCGCGGTCAACAGCCGCATTGTTCATGTTTACAACATCGTCGCCTTTCTTGCCGTAGGTTTTCTTGATCATGTACTTCATCTTCTCGACCGCCAAATCGTAAGGTATCACGCCGGTAATCTTGAAGAAAGCCGATTGCAGGATAGTGTTTGTGCGGTTGCCCAGCCCAAGCTCTTTTGCAATTCCGGTAGCGTTAATGATATAGAAATTGATGTTGTTTTTCGCTAAATAAGCCTTCACGTTATCGGGAAGATTTTTCTTCACCTCTTCGGGCGTCCAGACTGTATTCAACAGGAATGTGCCGTTCTTTTTCAGACCCTTGGTAACGTCGTAAAGGCGTAGATATGCCTGCACGTGGCAAGCCACAAAGTCGGGCGTATTGACGAGATAGGTCGAGCGAATCGGACTGTCGCCGAAGCGCAGGTGCGAAGCAGTGAAACCGCCCGATTTCTTCGAGTCGTAGGCGAAATATGCCTGACAATATTTGTTGGTGTTGTCGCCGATGATTTTGATGGAGTTCTTGTTTGCGCCCACTGTTCCGTCAGCGCCCAAGCCGTAAAATTTAGCTTCGTAAGGGCCGTCGTCGAATGCGAGTTCTTCCTTTTTCGGCAGCGAAGTGAATGTTACATCATCGACAATGCCAATCGTGAAGCCGTTTTTCGGTGTTGGTAAAGAGAGATTTTCATACACCGAAAGAATCTGCGCCGGAGTAGTGTCTTTCGACGACAAACCGTAGCGACCGCCTACGATAACAGGTTTACGCCCGGCAGGAATGTCATTGCTTTGCGCAAATGCCTCTATTACATCCATATAGAGCGGCTCGCCCAGCGCTCCCGGCTCTTTTGTCCTGTCCAAAACGGCAATGCGTTTGGCAGTTTCGGGAATGGCCTGTCCTAAATGTTTTACCGAGAAAGGACGGAAGAGATGTACCGCTACCAAGCCTACTTTTTCACCTTTTTTCGTCAGATAATCAATCGTTTCCTTGATTGCTTCGGTTACGCTGCCCATCGCGATGATAACTCTCTCGGCGTCGGGAGCGCCGTAGTAGTCGAACAGCTTGTACTCGCGTCCGGTCAGAGTCGAAAGTTGATCGACATAATCTTCCACAATATCAACTACTTGATTGTAATAGACATTGCTTGCCTCACGAGCCTGGAAGTAAATGTCGGGATTCTGCGCCGTTCCGCGAGCCACAGGATTTTCGGGATTCAGAGCACGCTGACGGAAAGCCGCCAAAGCTTTCCGGTCAATCAGCGGAGCAAGGTCTTCGTTGTCCAGCTGCTCGATTTTCTGTATCTCGTGCGAGGTGCGGAATCCGTCGAAGAAATGCACGAAAGGCACGCGCGACTTGATTGCTGCAAGGTGCGCTACTGCCGCCAAGTCCATCACTTCCTGCACCGAGCCGGTCGCAAACATAGCCACGCCGGTCTGTCGGACAGCCATCACGTCCTGATGGTCGCCGAAGATAGACAGCGCGTGCGAAGCCAAAGCGCGTGCCGAGACGTGATAAACGCCCGGCAACAGTTCGCCTGCCACCTTGTACATATTGGGAATCATCAGCAGCAACCCTTGCGAAGCCGTAAAGGTTGTCGAGAGCGTTCCCGCCTGCAAAGCGCCGTGCATAGCGCCTGCGGCGCCTGCTTCCGACTGCATTTCATCTACCCGGACGGTTTCGTCAAAAATGTTTTTCCGTCCGTTAGCCGCCCATTCGTCCACGTATTCAGCCATCGTGGATGATGGCGTAATCGGGTAAATCGAAGCCGTTTCGCTGAACATATACGCTATATGCGCAGCTGCCTGATTTCCGTCACATGTCAAAAATTTCTTTTCTTTTGCCATAATCTTTTTGTTTATAATGTTGTTAAAAAATATTTATCTTTCTTGCGCCGTTTTCCGGATGGTATCGCATTTTTTTGCTCTCGCAGTTCGTATGTCTTTATTTTCATTTCTTTTGCCATTTAACTGATTGAATATAAGTTTAATATAAGAAGCCGAATAACCAGATCGGGATACAGTTGTCGCTGCCGATGTTGATATTGACAGCGTAGTAGTATGGCGGGATGTTCTTGAAAGAGGTATTGTCGCGGATACAAAAACCATGCTCGCCGTCGATAGTAAAATCGGTGTTTTTGTTGCCTTCGGTAACTGTCGAATCTTTCTGCAACTGATTGAAAAAGAATGTCTTATACTCCGTCAACTCGCTCTGGTGTTCCTGATTCATAACGTGCAGCAGGTTAGTGTTGTAGAGATAAATCTTCGAAGGCTTCTTCGGAAAATCCTCGCCTGAATCGTAGAGCAGATTGACGAGACGCGCATCCTTGAGGTACTTTATATAGTTCATCACCGTAGCACGCGACATGTCGAGTTCCTTGCTGTAGCGGCTGATATTGGGCGTACACGGCGCTTCAAGCGATATCTGATAAAGCAGTTTGCGCAGCTTGGGCAGGTAGCGTTGCTCTATCTGCTTGATATACAGCACATCCACCTCAAGCGTCATATTCATCGTTTTAAGCAGATTCTCCGAATAGTTACGTTTTTCGAGGAAGAAAGGATAGAAGCCGTGATGCAGATAATCCTTGAAATATGTTTGCAACTTGCTGTTAGTGAGCTTATTAACCTTGTGTGCTATCTTATTGTGATGGAGGATAATATCCTGCAGTTTATATGCCGGAAAATTCTCGCCGATTGCCAGATTCAGATATTCGCGGAACGAGAAGCCGCGCAGATAGTAAACCGCCACTTTGCCCGACAGGTCAGGGTTTTCCTCTTTCAGTCGCATCACCGACGAGCCGGTAAAAATAATTTTCAGTTCGGGGAAGCGGTCATAGCAGATACGCAGTTCGCGCGACCAGTCGGAGTATTTGAAAACCTGGTCGATAAGCAGCGTCCGTCCCCCCTGCGCGAAAAAATCGGCAGAGAAATCGACTAGTGTACGTTCCGTAAAAAAGAATTGATTAAGATTGATATACAGACACTTGCGATTGTTGATGCCATATAACTCCTTAGCCAGCGAGAGCAGGAATGTTGTTTTGCCTATGCCGCGCGAGCCTTTGATACCGATCAGACGCTCCGTCCAATCGATTTCATCCATAAGGCCTCGCCGTACTAACTGCTCCGGCAGGTGCTTCAACAGATACCTGTGTGTCCTGTAAAAACTTTCCATATCGCTGTTTTCTCTTCAAATCAGGCGACAAAGGTATAAAAAAAACTCGAAATTGCAAACTCGACTTTACAAATTAGGCGACAAAGGTATGATAAAAACCTCGAAACTGCAAACTCAACTTTACAAATTAGGCGACAAAGGTATAAAATTGCAAACTCGACTTTACAAAACAACAAACAACTGCATTGATTGGGATGTTGTTCGTGCAGAAAAAACGACGTCGAGCGACACTTGTCTTGGCGTCGCATCCACGAAGTCCGGGCAGGTTTTCCCCGCAGGCTCGGAAACGAATACGACCAACCGGCAAGAAAAAATCAACTCTCTCCCAAAATCTCCTTCAATTCTTCCAAAGGCAGATCGGTCATTTCCGAGATTTCGTCGCTTGGCGTACCTTTCTTATATAATTTTTTAGCAAAAACGATTGATGCTTCTTTCTTGCCGATATCTTTACCGCGCATCTCGCCTATGCTTATGCCGCGTTTCTCGCCTATGGTTATGCCGCGCTTCTCGCCTATGGTTATGCCACGCTTCTTGCCTATGGTTAGACCGCGCTTCTCACCGCGTTTTTCGCCTATGCCTATGCTGCGTTTCTCGCCGCTTATAGACGCATACTGAACGGCGTCCATGACGTCGTCGTATTCCAATATACTTTTATTGTAAGTTACCATCTCTTCCTTATTTAGTTTGTCTATTCTTGCTATATGAAACAATCGCTCAAAAATACGCCCCTGTACTGCCAACGGCTTGTCGTCAAGTTTATCCAGATGCCGAAGCGAGTACAACCAGTAATCGACCGGCGATTCCAACTCTTCCGGCGACTTCGCGAAATTCTTCAACTGAATGTATATGAACCGCAACTTGTCGGAAAACTTCTCCTTTGTCCGCTCGTTCAACAGGGATACATACTCGAAGATTTGATTGTCCTTGTCCGTCTCCGAAAGGTTGAAATTCAGTATCGCCAAAACATATACGGCCTTCAACTCAAAGTTCCATTTCTTGCCCGACGGCGCCTGTTTGCGTATCATGCACGATGAGTAAAACAAAGC
>JAITPL010000209.1 GCA_031289445.1 Tannerella sp. | reverse complement strand
GCGTGACGGTACAGGCAAACCGGCCAAGTCGGAGGTGATAACGATAGCAGGCAAGACCGGCACGGCACAGATACAGCAAGGTGGAAGCGTTATCGGGCATAACGTCGCGTTTTGCGGCTATTTTCCTTACGAAAAACCACTCTACACCTGCATAGTTACTATCACCCGCCCTCGCAACGGACTGCCTTCGGGCGGCACGATGTGCGGTACGGTTGTGAAAGAGATAGCCGAGAAGATTTATGCCGGTTGCACGGTAGTTGATGTAGCCGATATGCCGCGCGACTCGGCGAGAGTAAGCAAGGCTAAAGTGTTGAATGGCGACTTCAAGACGGTTAATAAACTGAAAGGCGACTTGGTGCCGAACGTCGTAGGCATGGGCGCTATAGATGCGGTTTACGCAATGGAGAAATGCGGTTTGCGGGTCTCGCTCACAGGTCACGGAAGCGTTGTAAAGCAGTCTATAAGTGGAGGCAGCAAGGCGGCTACAGGGCAGACTGTTTCTCTGACTTTGAATTAAATTAAGAAAACAATATAAACTGAAAAATGAAATTATATAAGTATGAAATTAAGCGAGTTACTGATTAATGCTTTTGGCTCGGCCGGCGAGAATATTCCTGACGTCGAAATATCTGATGTTCAGTCGGATTCGCGCAAGGTAGGCTCAGGATCGCTGTTCGTGGCGGTCAAGGGGACGGCGGTAGATGGGCATGACTTTGTAGATAAAGCCATAGAACAGGGCGCAGCGGTTATTGTGTGCGACTGCGAGAGGCTTTCAACTCTCGCCGACAATGCCGATATTGTTGTCGTTAATGTGCCTGACCCGGCACTGGCCTTGGGTCTGCTGGCTTCGGGATGGTATGGCAACCCCTCGCGCCGGATGAAGGTTGTGGGCGTTACCGGCACTAACGGCAAGACGACTATTGCCACCCTGCTCTACGATATCTTCCGCAGGCTCGGTTACAAGGCGGGTCTGCTCTCAACCGTCTGCAACTATATTGACGGCAAACCCTCGCCTACGGAGCATACTACGCCCGACCCGCTGACTATCCACCGCCTTATGGCCGAGATGGTTGATGCAGGCTGCGAATATGCCTTTATGGAAGTAAGCTCGCACGCGATTGACCAGAAACGCATCGCAGGCATTGATTTCGACGGCGGTATATTTACTAATCTTACCCGCGACCATCTTGATTATCACGGAACAGTAGATAATTATCTGAAAGCGAAGAAGACTTTCTTCGACGAGCTTCCCGGCAAGGCTTTTGCACTCACTAATGTAGATGATAAAACCGGCGAGGTGATGTTGCAAAACACTGTGGCGAAGCGATTGACCTATTCTCTGCGAACGGCGGCGGATTTCAAGTCGAAAATTATCGAAACGCATATCGACGGCACGGAAATGATAATTAACGGTCGGGATGTGTTCACTCACTTCGCAGGCCGTTTCAATGTCTATAATCTGCTGGCGGTCTATGGGGCGACGGTAGCGCTTGGCGAGGACAGCGAAGAGGCGCTGATAGCTCTCTCGGCATTGCATCCGGTTGCGGGTCGCTTCGAAACCATCCATACGTCCAAAGGGGTTACGGCTATTGTCGATTATGCCCATACGCCCGACGCACTGATCAATGTGCTGGATACGATAAACGAAATTGAGAGAACGAACGACAGCCAGATTATTACCGTTGTCGGGGCAGGCGGTAATCGCGACAAGGGCAAGCGTCCACTGATGGCTCGCGAAGCGGCAAGACGCAGTACCCGACTGATACTGACCTCCGATAACCCGCGCTTCGAGGAGCCTGAGGCTATACTTGACGATATGGTTGCCGGTTTGAACGAAGAAGAGCGCAAGACAATGTTTCGTATAACCGACCGCAAGGAGGCTATCAAACTTGCCCTGACGCTTGCACAGAAAGGCGATGTGGTGCTGATAGCCGGCAAAGGCCACGAAGACTATCAGGATGTCAAAGGCGTCAAACACCACTTCGACGACAAAGAAACGGTTATAAAGTTAGAAAGTAGAAGTTAGAAATAAGGGAAAACTCTTGCGGTTGACCATGGTAAAAGCAACTCTTGCGGTTGACTATGTTAGAAGCAACTCTTGCAGTTGACCATAGTAAAAGCAACCCTTGCGGTTGACCATGGTAGAAGCAACCCCTTACGTTTGACTATGTTATAAGAATTTAGAAATCATTTAAAATCAGTTCAATGTTATATGACCTTTTTGCTTATTTAGACCGAATAGATATGCCCGGAGCGGGGATGTTCAAGTACATCTCGTTCAGGTCGGGCTTGGCGCTTGTTTTTGCGCTGTTTATCTCGACAGCCATCGGGCGACGCATCATCAACAAACTGCAAGTCCTGCAGATTGGCGAGACCATACGCGACCTTGATCTCGAAGGCCAATTTAGCAAAAAAGGCGTGCCTACGATGGGCGGTATCATCATCATCATCGCAATCCTAATCCCTGTGCTGCTTTTCACGCGGCTCAACAACGTTTATATCATCTTAATGCTGATAACTACCGTTTGGCTTGGCATTCTGGGCTTTGCCGACGATTACATCAAGGTCTTCAAGAAGGACAAAGAAGGCTTGCACGGCAAGTTCAAGATTGTGGCGCAAACAGGCTTGGGACTGATAGTAGGGATGACGCTCTATCTTAGTCCCGATGCGGTAATACGCGAGAATGTGGAGGTTACAAACCACGAGAACATCATCGAGGCAGTACAAATTCATCCTTCGGCGACCAAGTCAACCAAAACGACTATCCCCTTCATCAAAAACAACAATTTCGACTATGCAAAGTTGGCCTCGTGGGCAGGTGAATGGAAGGATGAACTGACATGGCTATTCTTCATATTGATAGTGATTTTTATCGTTACGGCGGTATCCAACGGCGCTAACCTGACCGACGGACTTGACGGTCTGGCAGCGGGTTCGTCGGCAATCATAGGCGTGGCTCTCGGCATCCTGGCCTATATGTCCTCGCATATAGAATACGCTTCATTCCTCAATATCATGTTCCTGCCCGGAGCCGAAGAACTTGTTATCTTCGCGGCTGCCTTTATAGGGGCAACTATGGGCTTCCTGTGGTATAATTCCTATCCGGCGCAGGTTTTTATGGGCGACACCGGCAGCCTTACCCTCGGTGGCATTATCGCCGTTTTCGCTATCATTATCCGCAAAGAACTGCTTATACCTATACTGTGCGCAATCTTCCTTGTAGAGAGCCTTTCGGTAATGTTTCAGGTGTGTTATTTCAAATATACCAAACGCAAATATGGAGAGGGCAGGCGGATATTCAAAATGACGCCTCTGCATCATCATTTTCAGAAAAAAGGTCTTTCAGGGATACAGGCTTTGATACAAAAACCTTATAATATTGTGCCCGAATCGAAAATTGTTGTCCGGTTCTGGTTGATTTGCATTGTATTGGCCGCCATCACTATTGTTACACTAAAAGTTCGATAAGCAACAAGTAAGACGATAAATATAAAATTATGGAAGAAAACAAGAGTATCAAAAGCAACTTGCTGAATTTTAATGCAGTAGAAGAAAAAATCATCACTATCCGCGACACACAAGTCATTATAGATAGCGATGTGGCGGCGCTTTATGGCGTGCAGACCAAGGAGATTAATCAGGCGGTGAAAAATAATCCGGATAAGTTTCCTCAAGGGTATCTTATTGAGATTGACAATAAGGAGTTTATAGGTTTGCGGTCAAAAATTTTGACCGCAAATATGGCAAAAACGAGAGTGTTGCCTAAAGCCTTTACCGAAAAAGGCTTGTACATGTTGGCGACCATCCTGAAAAGTCCGGCTGCCACCCGAACCACCATCGCCATCGTCGAAGCCTTTGCGAAAATGAGAGAATTGTCGCGCGTTATCAACGAATTGCATGATAGCATGGACGATAAGGTGAAACAGAAATCGCTTATGCAGAAAAGCGGTGAACTCATCTCCGACCTTTTGGACGACGGCTTGAAAACGACGAATACTGAAACAAGTATCGAAATCAACCTCGCGCTCTTGAAGCTGAAACATACTGTTAAAAGAAAATCGGAGTAAACACTATGTCGAATACAAAAGGGAATAATCGAATTGTCATACTTGGAGGCGGCGAAAGCGGTGCCGGAGCTGCCATCCTTGCCCAAAAACAGGGCTTCGACGTTTTTCTTTCCGATTCGTCGGTTATCAAACCGGAGTATCGCGAGATGCTCGAAATGCACGGTATAGAGTGGGAAGCCGGGGGGCATACTCTCGAAAAAATACTTAATGCCGACGAGGTCGTCAAAAGCCCCGGCATACCCGATAAAGCGCCTGTCATTCAGCAGATTATATCACACAACATACATATCATTTCGGAAATAGAATTTGCCGGTCGTTACACGGATGCACTAATGATTTGCATCACAGGCAGCAACGGCAAGACTACAACGACGATGTTGACGTATCACATATTGAAAGAGGCAGGTCTGGACGTAGGTCTGGCAGGTAACGTAGGCGCAAGTCTCGCGTTGCAGGTAGCCGAAACCCCGCATCGGTACTATGTTATAGAGCTAAGCAGTTTTCAGCTTGATAACATGTTCGATTTCAAGGCCGACATAGCTATCCTGCTCAATATTACCCCCGACCATCTTGACCGCTATCACTATGATTTTCAGGAATATGCGGACGCCAAAATGCGTATCATCCAAAACCAGACTTCGGAGGATGCTTTTATCTTTTGGAACGACGACCCGACGATACGCCGCGGCATCGAAAAATTTCACCCTCAAGCAAGGCTATATCCCTTTGCCGAAACCTCAATCGGAGGCGAAACCGAAACCGCAAGCGAAGGCGGAGGCCTCGCGGGATATGTTTCAAACGGTCGGTTTATCATTGAATTAATTAATAACAAATATACGATGGAGAGAGAATTATTATCACTCAAAGGAACGCACAATCTGTACAATTCGTTGGCGGCGGGCATCGCTGCACGTGTGCTCGATATTCATGACGACAGGATTAGAGCCTCGCTAAGCGACTTTGCGGGCGTCGAGCATCGACTCGAAATGGTTGCGCGAGTGCGAGGGGTCGATTATATCAACGACTCGAAAGCCACTAACGTCAACTCCTGCTGGTATGCGCTGCAAAGCATCACTACGCCGCTCGTACTGATACTCGGAGGCAGCGACAAGGGCAACGATTATACCGAGATAGAAAACCTCGCAGTCAAGAAGGCGCGGGCGCTTATTTTTCTCGGTATAGACAACTCTAAACTGCACGCTTTCTTCGACGGCAAGGTAGCGAACATCGAGGATGCCCGCTCAATGCAGGAAGCGGTCGATAAGGCTTATACAATAGCCCTGAAAGGCGACTCGGTGCTGCTCTCGCCCTGCTGCGCAAGTTTCGACCTCTTCAATAACTACGAAGACCGCGGTAATCAGTTCAAGAAATGCGTCAGAAAGCTGTAAGCAATTGAGAATTGACAATTGAGAATTGACAATTAGCTGCGCGATAAAAAGCATATAAGGATTTTGCGATTTTTTTTCGTGTAATTGCCTTTTGGGGCATACTTAGTTTCGCAGTTAAAGAACTTCATCTCGCGGTTAAAGAGCTTCATCTAACAGTTAAAGAACTTAGTTTCGCAGTTAAAGAATGTTATTGATAAAAATTTTAATGTATGGAATTAGCAAATAAACTTTTCAAGGGCGACCGCTCTGTCTGGATAATATTCATGCTGTTGTGCCTCGTGTCGTTGGTCGAGGTTTACAGCGCAACAAGCACTCTGGCCTATCGCCAAGCGCATTTCTGGACGCCGATAATGCGCCACGCCGGTTTCCTCTTTTTCGGTTTCTGCGGCGTGCTGCTGGTACATAATATACCGAGCAAGTATTTCTCGGTGGGCATAGGTGTGTTGTTGCTATCAATAATACTGCTCTTTGTAACCCCTATCATAGGAGTCCGTCTCAACGACGCCCATCGCTGGATAAACATCTTCGGCATACAGTTTCAGCCCTCCGAAGTAGCCAAGATTTCGTGCATCCTTTTCGTCGCTTTCATGCTTAGCAAGCAGGAGCGATTCAATCCCGACCGCACGTTCTGGATAATCGTCACAGGTGTGGCTCTCACCTGCGGACTAATCCTTCCCGACAACTTCTCTACATCGGCGCTTCTCGGCCTTGTCTGTTTCATCATGATGTTTATCGGGCAGGTACCGATGAAAAAGATGCTGAAGCTAACGGCCGTGCTTGTCATCTTGGGAGCATTGGCGTTTACAGCCATCAGGTTTGTGCCCGAAAAATATCTGCCCGACCGCCTTACAACCTGGCAGGAACGCATCTCGGACTTCGGCAAGGACGACAAAGAGGCTGTTTTCGAGGATGATTTTCAGGTCAACCATGCCAAGATAGCCATTGCTAACGGAGGTTTCTGGGGTGTGATGCCCGGTAACAGCAAACAGCGCGACATACTGCCTCAAGCCTTTTCCGACTTCATTTATGCCATCATTATCGAAGAGATGGGGCTGATAATCGGTGGAATAGGCGTGTTGTTACTGTATATCATGTTGATGTTTCGAGTGGCAATAATTGCGCGACGATGCGAAAAACTCTTCCCCAAATACCTGGTTCTCGGCTGCGGTTTAATAATTGTCATTCAAGCCTTTATCAACATGGCCGTAGCCGTCAATCTCATCCCTGTAACCGGCCAGCCCTTACCCTTGATAAGTCGTGGCGGCACATCTACGGTTCTGACATGTATATATTTTGGTATTATCCTGAGTGTAAGTCGTTTTGGCGCCGGTATGGGCAACGAAGAAGACGACGCCATCGAGGAAACAGCGGATGCCACGGAAGCAGCGGATGCAGTGAAATCAACGGAATAAACCGAATTGTTATATATCCCCATAATAAGATTCATATCAACAGAAAACGTTGATTTTCACCTGTTAGGGGATAGCCGAGTCCGTAATTGTGAGGATTTGAAGATTGCAAGGCAGGAATGATTACAAAATTAAAAATAAATGTTATGAAATCAAAGTTATCAATCAAGGCCGTATGCGCCGTTATTTTCGTGTTTATGTTTGTGAGCGCCGACAAGAGAGGCGCAGGGATATTTGAAGGCTCAGGCGATGTAGGAAGCCCTAAGTTGAAAGGCGCTGTAGCATACGACGCCACAGCCGGAAAATATACTGTTTCGGGAGCCGGACAGAACGTCTGGGCAGAGAGCGACGAGTTCTTCTACGTATGGCGCAAGGCGACAGGCAATTTCTCCCTATCCGCCCGCGTGTCGTTCAAGGGTAAAGGCGTGAATCTGCATCGCAAGGTGGGTGTGATGATTCGCGAATCGCTTACCGGAGAATCGCGGTATGCTGATGTGGCGGTGCATGGCGACGGTCTGACCTCGCTTCAGTATCGTCCCGAAACAGGCAAGGCGACCAAAGAGGTCGTCGGGCCTAAAGACGGCGACTACATCTATCTGGAACGCCGGGGCGACAAGATTGCCATGAAAACGGCAAAGGGCAAGTATCCGCAGGAGTTTACCGGCGAAATCGAACTGAATCTCCCGGTCTCGTGCTACGTTGGTCTGTATGTCTGTTCGCACGAGAACGATGTGATTGAAACGGCTTACTTCACGAACGTCGAATACAAGCCATTGTAAAACGAACTCGCCGGCATCCTCGAAGTTTTGGACGCGACGACAGGCAACAGCGCCCTTATACAGGAATTTCCGCAAACCTCGAAATTCTGGACATAACGACAGGCAACAGCGCCGCGTTGTACAGGAGTTTCCGCAAACCTCGAAATTCTGGACGCGACGACAGGCAACAGTGCCGCGTTGTACAGGAATTTTCGCAAACGCCCGTATTTCATTCCATAGTCGGCATACAGGTTTTTCGGTTATAGCCGGATTGCGGGTCTGTGATGGAGCAGATTTTTATATCGACGCTGTATATTTCCTTCAAAATCTCTTCCGTTATCATCCGGTTGCAGTCTTCGTGTTGCCGGATTTCTTCCCTGTGAACAACCACAACGCCTGCGTCGCACATAAAAGCATGGTCGGGCGAATGGGTTGCCATCAGGATGCCTAAGGAATCGTTTTTCAGCTCGTTTACCTGATTGATTATTTTTATCTGGTTTCCGAAATCCAAACCCGAAGTAGGCTCGTCCATAATCAGAAAGGACGGTTGTTGAGCCAAGGCTCGCGCTACGATTATCATCTGTTGCTCGCCTCCGCTCAACTGAGTGAAAATGCGGTTTTTCAGGTGAGCGATATGTAATTTGTCCAGACATTCTTCGGCAATAAGGCGGTCTTTTTTGCCCGGCGAGGAGAACGCGGCTAAATGGGCTGTCCGTCCGAAAAGCACGACGTCAAATGCCGTATAGGGAAACGGAAGAGCGCGTACTTGCGGAATATATGCAACCCGACGGGCAAATTTACGCCTGCTCCACGCATCCACGCTTTTGCCGTCGAGGAGAATCTCGCCCCGAAGCAAAGGTAAAAGTCCCAGCATCGACTTGAACAAAGTCGTTTTCCCTGCGCCGTTTCTACCTATTACGCAAGTTGTCTGTCCGGTTTCCAGTGTGAGGTTTACATTTTTCAGCACGGTCTTCCGGTGATACCCCAATACTGCGTTTTTAATCTCAAGTTTCATATACAAGTCATTTGTTTTCAGAATGCCGGTTGCGGATTAAGTAAATCAAGCGCTTCCTCGTCCGTCATTTCATAGTGGTAAAATTTTTGGAAAAATTCCTTGGTAACGGCCGGCAAGTCTTCCTGACGATACACGTCCGGATACAAAAGGTTCGACAGCCACACGACGCCAATCAGCCGGTTAATGCCCGGCGGGCGGTCAATCCAGCCGAAGGGTCGCCATGGCA
Organism: Tannerella sp.; assembly: GCA_031289445.1. GTDB lineage: Bacteria > Bacteroidota > Bacteroidia > Bacteroidales > Tannerellaceae > Tannerella. Next base: position 5,236 of record JAITPL010000209.1, on the reverse strand, counting down.
CCTGATATACCTTGTTTTCCCTGACGGCTTTCAGGTTTGCCCATGACGGCGCGGTTTTGATTTCGCGGTACGAATCCATATTGTCGAAATTACCCGACCATACCAGAATAAGTTCCGGATTCCACGTATATATCTGTTCCAGGGATACGCTCGTCATGCCTTTCATCGGCAAGACGTCCACGCGGGCCACATTGTCGCCTCCTGTCAAATCAATCAGCAGACTGTGCACGGAGCCTGAAGGGTCGGTGTTCAAACCCTTCATTCCTTCGGCATAATATACGCTTCTTTTCTTTTCCGGAGGAATCGTTTTCGCCTTCTCGAAAATCGGGTCAACGTATTCTTCCACAAACCGGATCAGCTCGTCCGCTTTTTCCTTTTTGTTCAGCAGTTCGCCGGTAAATGCCAGAATTTCCTTGTATTTCAGGATGTCCATATCTATCACGACGACCGGTATTTGCGCCTTTTGCTGCAAGATGTCTGCTTCTTCGATATTTTCAGGAGCGAGCGGCATGGAATAAACGATTATATCCGGTTTCAGTACGGTTATTTCCTCTATCGACCGTTCCAGCACGTACGGTTTGTTCTCGTAAAAAGAGCGCTTTAAGTACTTTTTCTCCGTTTCGTAATAATGGAAAACCGTATTTACAGGCGCCGCCGTATCGAAAGCGTAAATCAGCTGAACGGAATGGCGGTCGATAAAGATGGAGTCTATTTCCATCGGAATTTCGACCTGTCGTCCCGCCATATCCGTTATTGTCCGGAGGTTTGGCGGGGAAGTCCGCTTGTTGGAGTTGCATCCGGCAAGAACGGATATAAATAAAATAACTGTTATCTTGTATTTCATCCTGTTTTGCTGTTAAATTAAAAATCATATACCAGAGACATAAAATAAACCCTGCCTTCTCTCGGATAGTTGAACGACAGGCTGTAATCCTTGTCCAAAAGGTTTCTGACGCCTGCTTCCGCCGAAAATCCTTTCCATATTTTCGAGAAAACCTTCAGATTCAGCAGCGTATAGCCGGGCAATGTCATTCCGTCGCTGGTATAGTATCTTTTGCTGTTTGTTTCCAAATCGACATGCAAATAAGTATCGCTCCACGCAGGCAGACCGAACTTGCCGTAGATAATGCCCTTGTGTGCGGGCACGTCCACGTATTTCAAATTCCTGTCCTCTTTGTTTTCGCGATATATATATGTATATGCAGCGCCCAGGGTTATTTCCCTGACCGGCTTCACGCCTAAAGATACCTCGTAGCCTGTTGCAAAGGATTTTCCCACATTCCGGTTCTGATAGAGTGGCGTAACGCCGTCAGCCTGAAATTCTCCGGGAATGGTAACCTGATAGATGGCATTGTCGATATTGTTGCGGAAGACGGACACCTCATACTGAAAGACGGATTTTACTTCGCCCTTGTAGGTGAGGTCGAAAATCCAGCTAAATTCCGATTTGAGGTCGGGATTGGGACGAACCGAGCCAAACCGGCTGGAATAACGGTCTTTCTGGGAAGCGAAACGCGATTTTCGCGACGCCGACAGTGAAATCTCATGTCCGTAGGCCGGTTTGACGACCGCTGCCAGCTGCCAGTTAAAAGCATCGTCGCTGCCTGTCGGAAAGTCGAACAGGACATTCCGTTCGCCGGTATCGTAATGCGTGCCGTATTCCTGCGCCTTGTTGTTGGCTCTGTAACTGTAATTGACGCCCGCAATCACATCCAGATAGCCGTTGACTGTATAAACGTCTTCCAGTCCGGCAGAAAGCGTGTTGTCGAGATATTCCTGTACCGGCTCGCCCGTTTTTTCGGTTTGTCCCGCGGCGTCGTCGGCCGGAATACCGGCGTTATGTTCCTTGTGCGAATCATATTTTTCATACAGCGCCACCTTCAATAAGTTGTTCTCAATCATGCTGAATGCGAAATTCGTCGAAGCTCCCAACGACTTGTCGTCATACACGCTGTTGAACGAACTTCCCTTGTTTTGCAAGCCATACGTGTTATCGTCGAACTGGCTCATGATGTTATAGTAATTGTCGTAGAAGGCGGTAATATCCATCGTTATGCTCTCGCCCAAAAGATTTTTCGATTTGTAGTACAGGCTTTTCTTGTTGTATTCCGGATAGCTTCTGAACTGGTTGCCCTCTACTCCGGGAGGTATTCCCTTCTGCGCATCCTGAAGAATAAAGTTGAGCGAATATTCGTCGGTCGCGTTGGGCGTAAAACCTGCCTTGGCGCTGAATTTAAAGTCCTTTGTTTCGGAGTTGTCCCTTTTGCCGCCGTCTTCGTTCGTGCCCGGCGCGAATTTCCCCGAAAGCGTCGCGAAACTGTTTTCGAGATACGAAATACTTCCGAGCGCGTAGAATTTGTCCGATTTGGAGCCGACACTGACGGCAGTATTGTAACCGCTGAAGCCTTCCCTGCTCAGTTTCATGCCCGAAAGTCCCCATACTTCCAGCTGTTTCGCCGGCTTGCGCGAAACGAGATTGATAGCTCCGCCCATCGTATTAGGCCCGTAGAGGACGGAAGTCAGGGCTTTGGATACGGAAATCTGCGACAGGTCGAACGTGGTAAAACGGTTGATGTCCACATTTCCGTCGTAGGGCACATAAACCGGAATGCCGTCGTAGAAAACCGGCGTTTGCAGGAGATTGAAACCGCGCAGATATATCTGGCCTTCGTTGCGTGCGCCGGCTTCCGTGATTGTTATTCCCGGCAGCAGATTGAGTGCGTCGGCGGCATTGTCCCTGTTAAACAGGCGCAATTGCGCGGCATTCACCCTGTTCGACATCGACTTGCCTGCCTTGCTGCCCGACACCGAAACCTCGCCGAGCAAATATACTCCGGATATGCTATCCGTTTCCTGTGCATGTATTTGCAAACAGATAAACGCTGAAACTAAAAATAAAGATTTTGCTTTCATTATAATATAATTAATTTGTTAATACTCCGATATGATTACCGATAAAAAACACGAAGGGAGAAACCATTTCGCGCCGGTTGATGACGTCCATGACGGTATCCATCGTGGCAAGGGCTACGTCTTCGTTCGACAGGGAGACCATCGCGGCTATTACAACCGGAATGTTTTCATCTACGCCTTCTTCCACGAATACCCTGAATATGGCTTCGATATTGTCGAATGCCATGTATAGCGCGACGGTTGTGCCGTGTTTGAAAAGTCCGGCTATAGCCCTGATATGCGCAAAATCATCGTGAATCTCGTAGGCAATCACATTGACAAGCGCATTGCTTTTGTATATTTCCGTAGTTGGAACGGCAAAAATGTTGGACGCCGCGCACGACGCCGTAATGCCGGGCACGATTTCAAACGGAATGCCCCATTCTTTCAGGATGCGGGCTTCCACGTCTCCGCCGTTGAACATCATGGCGTCGCCGGCTTTCAGGCGCACCACCTTTCTCCCTGCTTCGTAATGCGTGCGCACGATCTTCAGGATGTCTTCCTTCTTTTCCCCCTCTTCGGGATGCTTGTTCACATAGATCACTTCGGCATTCGGCGCGGTTTTAAGCACGTGCACCGCCGGAAGGCAATCGTAAAACAAAACATCGGCTTCTTCGATATACCGTTTGGCTCTTACCGTGAGTAAATCGGGGTCTCCGGGTCCTGTACCGACTATTCGGACAGGATAACTGTTGAACTTCTTTTCCATAATCTCTTTTATTTTTGTTGTTAAATGATTTACCATATTTTTTTCGACGACATTCTTATTATAATAAAAAACAGGGGCGCTCCAATCACCGACGTGATAATGCCCAAGGGTATTTCGAGCGGGAAAGCCGACCGCGCTATGTCGTCCACGCAGAGCATGAAGGAACTGCCTATCAGAAACGAAGCCGGAAATAACTGCTTGTGATTCGGCCCGACGACAAAACGCGCAAAATGGGGAATAATCAATCCCACCCAGCCTATCAGTCCGGTTACGGAAACGATGGACGCAGTCAGCAGAGAGGCGCAACAGATAACGGTGAAGCGCAGACGGTCGGGATTCAATCCCATGGCTCGCGCTTCTTCGTCGCCGAACGAGAGGATATTCAGCTTCCACGAAGTGAGCAGTATCGGTATCAGCGCGATGATGACGACAGGCAGGATATACCTTATTTCGACCATGCTTGCCGCGGAGAGGTTGCCCATCAGCCAAAACGTGATTTCGGGAAGTTTCGATTCGCCGTCGGCAATGTACTTCATCAATGAAATAAGAGCGCTGAAAAGCGAGCCTACAATCATGCCCGACAATACCAGCATCAGCGTCCGGTCGTGATAAGCCGCCATGCTTTTGCTGATAATCAGCGACAGGCTGACGGAAAGCAAACCCAGCACAAACGCCGATATTTGCAGGCCGGCCAGTCCGGGGAAAAACAAAATGGCCAGCGCCGCGCCGAATCCTGCTCCCGAACTGACGCCCAATATATCCGGACTGACTATCGGGTTGCGAAACACGCCCTGATAAGCCGCTCCGGATACGGATAAGGCGCCTCCCGCCAGTATAGCCATGACGATACGCGGCATGCGGACCTGGGTAATCAGAACGGGAACGTTTTCGTCCGTATATTTGCCCGACAGCAGGTATTGAAGGATGTCGCCCACAGCTATCGGATACCTTCCCACGCTTAGGGAGAAAAGGACTGTCGCCGGTAAAATCGCCGACAACAGGATGAAAATCCCTCTTTTTCGTACATATTTTATTTTATCCATATTTACCGTTTCTTTTTCGTTATAAAAACTTCAGAATAACGCATTTCAAAAAAAATCAAAACGAACAAATAGACTGCAATTCATCGTCCATCTCGGCGATGCACCGGTTGAAGCGATAGAGAAGCGACTCGTAACGGCTTATCAGGTTCTGTCCGTACTCGGTTACGACAGCTCCGCCGCCGTTAGCTCCGCCGCGTTGCCTTACGACGACAGGCAGGGGCGACGACGAATTGATGTCACGAATTATCGACCAGGCCTGTTGATAAGACATTCTAAGCGCTTTCGATGCAGAGAGAATCGAGCCGTGCTCACGAATAAGCCCAAGCAGCTCTATGCGTCTCGAATTGAGAAAACAAGCGCCGTTCTTCTCAATTTCCAATCTGTTACCAATTCTGAACGACTTAAACATACAGTCTTTTATAAAATACACAATCAAAAAGCGTGCCAACATGCGTAAACGATTATAATTCAGCAAGGTAACAAACATGTCAAGGGATTCGGGATAAAGGAAATACTACATTACGGTAGGATT
>JAITPL010000086.1 GCA_031289445.1 Tannerella sp. | reverse complement strand
ACACTCTTGCGCAAAACAGACAAGTGCTCTATCTGCTTCCCGAAATAGCGGTTACCAATGCGCTGACCGACCGCCTGCAATCGGCTTTCGGTAACCGACTGCTTGTCTATCATTCGGCTATAACTAACGCTAAAAGAGCCGGGATATGGAACCGACTGCTTGACCCCTCCGAAGAGCCTCTCGTCGTTCTCGGCGCCCGCTCATCTCTCTTTCTGCCTTTCGCGCGTCTCGGACTTGTCATTGTGGACGATGAACATGATACTTCCTACAAGCAGCAAGACCCTGCCCCGCGCTATCACGCCCGCAATGCCGCGCTTGTACTTGCCCGCCTGCATAAGGCTAAAACACTGCTCTGCTCAGCTACGCCTTCACTCGAATCTTACGTCCACGCTACCAACGGCAAGTATGGTCTCGTCAAAATGCCACATACTGCCACCCAACAACCGCAGATCGAGATTATTGACGTTCGCGACCTAAGACGTAAGAACCGTATGCGTGGCGAGACTCTCTTTTCACCTCAACTAATAGAGTATATCCGCTCTGTTCTCGACAATGGACTGAAGGTTATCCTCTTTCAAAACCGGCGAGGTGCCTCCGATACGTTCACTTACTACGGTTTCGGATCCGAAGACATAGAGCGCGAAGTGCACAGTCTCTTTCCTGCAGTCGCAACCGTGCGCCTTGATACGGATACGGCACACACACGCAAAGCCGCCGAACGCTTGCTGTCGGACTTTGTCGGCGGTAAGGCTTCAATTCTTGTCGGTACACAGCTCGTAGCTAAACGGCGCAACTATGGCGGGGTAGGGCTTGTGGCTGTGATGAATCTGGATACTATTCTCAATGTGCAGGATTTTCGAGCATACGAGAGGGCTTTCGATATGGTCTTCCTCCTGAGCGCGTTGACCGACGCTACTATACCCCGACCAAAGATCGTCCTCCAGACTGCGCAGGCCGATAACCCCGCTTTTCCTGCTCTTCGCTCACTCGACTATGACGCCATGGCGCGTTCGCAACTGGCAGAACGACACGCCTTTGCTTACCCGCCCTACTCACGCCTCATAACCGTCATACTGAAGGCAAAGAGCGAGCAGCTGCTTGATACTTTTGCCGAAGAATATGCCGAATGTTTACGTACGGTTTTCGGCGACGCCGTCTCCGAGCCTTCCACCCCGACTAACTCGACCTCTTACTCCCGACAGTCATTTTTTGTTCGCCGCATAAAGCTCAAAACCGATATTACAAGCCCTGTAGCCACGATTCGCCGCAGTCTCGAATCATGCTACGACCGAATGCGTCTCACTCCTTTCGCCGGTCGAATCATCCTCCATTACGACGTGGACAATTGATAATTGACAATTGACAATTATCAATTATCAATTGAAACCAGTTCCACTTCGAATATCAAGGTAGAGTAGGGCGGGATATTGCCTTGTTCGTTAGAGCCGTAGCCCAGTTCCTGCGGGATATACAGTTTCCATTTCGAGCCTGCGGGCATCATCAGTAAGGCTTCGGTCCATCCCTTGATAACCTGATTGACGCGGAATTGAGCCGGTTTGTCGGTTTTGTAGGAGCTGTCGAACTCGGTACCGTCAATGAGTGTACCGCGATAGTTGACCTTCACCGAAGAAGTGCTTTCCGGTTTTTGTCCCTCGCCTGCGGTGATAATTTCATATTGCAGTCCGCTCGCGGTGGCAACGACGCCTTGGCGACCCTTGTTGTCGGCCAGAAACTTCAGGTTGGCAGCTATCTTGTCGGCGTACTTCTGCTGCTTGAACTCGTTTTTGAACTTCTCGATCTTACCCTGACTGTAGCTCTGGGCATGAATCATCTGCAAATCGTTAGTCTGCTTCACGCCGTGATAGAATCCGGCAAGAATGGCCGCCCGGTTGACCGTATAGCCCGAATCGCCCGCAAACACCTCGCGATTGAGGCTGTTCACCCATTGATTGTTGATCAGTTGAGCAATACGCATCCCTTCGAGATAAGCTACATCTTCGGGGCTGTAGTGCTTGCTTCCATACTGCAATCCCTTATAGAAAGCATCTATATGGGAGGTATCGACGCCTGCCTGATTCTGCAGATAGTTCTTGATTCCTTCGGCACGCGACATTCCGAAATAGTACGACATAGTGTCGATTTCGGATTTCAGTTCGGTCTTGCGAAACATTTTGCACGACCCGGCGCTGAGCAATGCAGCGCTGACAATTAAAATACTTATTCTTTTCATAGTTCTTTTATGTTTAATAATTTTCAGGGTGCAAAATTAAATATTATTTTTTACTTTTGCAGTCAAATTAAAGAGACAAGATGAAAGTATTCTTACAGTCGATTTTTGGCCAGATGATATTCAGCGCGTATATTTTCTGGCGTGGACGGCAGGCTCTTCCAAGGAAGAAAATGTTCCGGCTCCCTTTTGCGTTCTTGTTAATCGTCGAAATCGCCGTGTTCTTCACAGGCTTTCTTTTTCATGACTACCTGCCTGACGAGGTGCTGGTACCTTTGATGCTCTTTTGCAACACCTGGTACATAGCTTCGATATACATCACCATCGCACTGCTTATTCTCAGCTGTCTGCATCTGATGCACAACCGTTGGGCCTGGTATCCGATGTACGTCAACCTCTACTGGGAGCGCACCAAGACGATGCTCTTTGTCGTCGTTACGGTAGGCATCACCGGTTTGATGATTTCAGGATACCGCAATGTGCGCTATCCAACCGTTCAGCACCTCTACATCACTATTCCCAAGGCCGTCGAGGGCCGCGACAGCCTCACCGTAGTCATGACTGCCGACTGGCATATCGGCGAGATGATACGCAAGAATCAGGTCCAGCACATAGTCAGCCTCTGCAACGCGCAAAATCCCGATATTACGCTTATCGTCGGCGACATAATCGACTATGAACTGCGGTTTGCCGAACGCGCCCATATCGAGGACGACCTCCGCGAGTTGCGTGCTCCGCTTGGAGTTTATATGGTGCTCGGCAACCACGAGTACCGCGCCAACCGCTTTGCCAAGATCAAGTGGATAGAGAAGACCGGCATCACGCTGCTTGTAGATACGGTTATTGCGCCCGCGGACTCGTCGTTTTATCTTGTCGGGCGCGACGATTACATCAATTATCGCAACCGTGCTCCGCTTTCGGCGCTGATGCACAATGTGGATACGTTGAAGCCTATAATCGTACTCGACCACCAGCCCAATCGCCTCAACGAGATAGCAATGAACAGGGCCGACCTCGGTCTGCACGGACATACGCACAACGGACAGATATGGCCTTACTCCCTGCTTCTAAACTTCGTTTACGAGTGTCCCTACGGCTATTACCGCAAGGGAGGGACGCAATATTTCATTACCTCCGGCGTTGGAGTCGCCGGCCCGCCGTACCGCATCGGCACACATTCCGAGATAGTAGTTCTGCATATACAGTTTGACAACTCAAATAAATAGAAAAATGAACAAAACAACATTAATAATAAGTCTTTTGGCCGCGTTATCGTTCGCCGCCCAAGCCCAGTACGACGAGTTATATGCTTTCGAGAAGGGTAACAGTCTGATTGGCCTCAACCTCGGCCTCAGTATGGGCAACGACAACCGCACGGCGGTATGCGCCTCTTACGAATACGGTCTCTCCAAGCTCTTTGTAGATGAATGTGTGCTTGGAGGAGGGGTGTTCGGCGGATACTATAAAAACCACCTTGGCGAAGAGGTCGAGAATCTCTACATCACAGGAGTGAGGTTGAATGTACATTATCAGTTTGTTGACCGTCTGGACACCTACGCCGGCGTTGACCCCAACTTCAACATTCGCACCTTCAAGAAATCCTCCGATTCATCGCAGTTTGCATTATAT
>JAITPL010000053.1 GCA_031289445.1 Tannerella sp. | reverse complement strand
TGTTGCAGGCTCGTGTCGGACAGAACAGCCAGCGCCAGCGAAGCGCCGATACCGTTATCCGCACCCAGAGTAGTGCCTCGCGCCTTCACCCAGTCGCCGTCTATGTAGGCGTCAATGGGGTCTTTGGCGAAGTCGTGCGCGACGTCGCTGTTTTTCTGCGGCACCATGTCGAGGTGAGATTGCAGGATGACCGCAGGTTTGCCCTCGTATCCCGCAGTAGCAGGTTTACGGATAAGCACGTTCCCGACGGCGTCCCTAAGCGTCTCCAAGCCCAGACGTTTGCCCTGGTCGGCGACAAATTGCGTTACACGCTCCATCTGCCCTGTCGGGCGCGGTATCTGCGTAAATTCATAAAAGTATCCCCATACTGCCTGAGGGGTCAGCGTTTTGATTTCTTCAGCCATAATTTTGTATTTTAAAAACCCCCAAAGGTAATAAATTTAAATTTAATTACTATCTTTGACAAAATTATTTTTGAAAAATGAAAGGATTTATTGTTATAATATTTGCCATATTCGGATTGAGTTTGAGCGCACAGAAAAGCCTCTTCTTTACGTCGGAAAAGGAACTGTCGAGTAGCCTGATTAACGCTATTTATCAGGACCGTCGCGACTATATCTGGGTAGCTACCGAAGACGGCCTGAATCGCTATGACGGCAACCGCTTCACTACCTACAAGAATATCCCCAACGATTCTACTTCGCTGCGCAACAACTATATCCGCAGCCTTTTCGAAGACAGTAGAGGCCGTTTCTGGATAGGCTGCATCAACGCACTCCACCTCTACGACCGGCGCACCGACCGCTTCAGGGAAGTCAAACTCTACAACAACGGCGTCCGCATTTATCCCCATATCACGTCTATTATAGAATGCCGCGAGGGCGAGATTTGGGTGGCCACGTCGGGCGAAGGAATAATTCGCATCAACGACCTGTCGGATACCATACAAACATACAACCGTCTCTCTACAAGGCTTAGCAGCCTGCATCTATCCTGCATTTTTCAAGACAGTCGGGGGCTGCTCTGGATTGCGTCCGAAAATCAGGGACTCAATATGTACGACCCTGTAAACGACAGCCTTACCATCTTTAAAGAGCCTGAACAGATTGGAGGCAATCAGATTTCGTCGATATGCGAGGATGCCGAAGGATGTATTTTTGTCGGGACGCTGACTAACGGACTGTACAAGTACAACGGCAGGAAGCGGCTTTTCGAGTATGTGCCCTACGAGGGAGGAAAGATATTGCCGGTCAAGACCTTGATGGTGGACAACCGCAAACGCCTTTTCACAGGCACCGACGGCGACGGTCTCAAAATCTACAACCCCGAAACAAATCAACTCGAAGACTTCATGATTAAATCCGCGCCGTTCGATTTCTCGAAGATGAAAGTGCATGCTATATGTCAGGACAAAATGGGCAATATATGGACAGGTCTTTTTCAGAAAGGCGTTTTTCTTGAGCCTGAAAACCCAAACAAGTTTGAATACTGGGGAAGCATGCCATATAATCAAGGCGTTACAGGCTCGGACTGCGTGATGTCGCTATTGAAAGACAGCAGGGACAACCTGTGGATAGGCACCGACAACGACGGCATTTACCGCATCGGCGCTGACGGTTTGTCGAAGCACTTTGCAGGTATTTACCGCATCGGCTCAGAAGGCTCGGCTAAGCATTTCGCGGCTGATGCGGCTAAGCATTTCACGGCTGATGCAGGGACTTTGCGTACATCTCCGGTTCCAAACACCGTTCTTTCGATGACCGAAGACGATGACGGCAATATCTGGTTAGGCTCGTATCTGCAAGGTCTCTCGTGCATTGAAGCCTCGACAGGCCTTTGCCGCTATTACGACTATGACGAAAGCCGCTCGCTTGCCGATTACAACGATAACGCCAACACTGCCCGCAACAAAATATTCGCCCTGAAAAAGGACACGCGCAACTATCTGTGGATAGGCACCAGCGGCGCAGGGGTATATGTCTTCGACCTCGCAAAACACCTGTTTGTCAAGCATTATTCGCAGTATCTCTCCGACGGCCAGACTATTCCCAACGACTGGATTAACTGCATCACCGAAGATAGCCGCCACCTTATATGGATAGGCTCTTACCAGGGTTTCTTCAGTATCGACCCCGCAAGCGGCGAGGTGAAACACTACACAAAGGAAAACGGCGCACTGCCCGGCAATATTGTCTATTACATCACGGAAGACCCGCGGGGAAACCTCTGGGTCGGCACAACCGAAGGCTTGGCCTACTTCGACGTAGCACAAGGGACATCGACCGTCTATACCACTGCCGACGGACTGTCCAGCAACGTAGTATGCGGCATTCTGGTCGAATCGGCCGGCGCCGCCGGACATGACGCCGACACAAGCGATATTATATGGATAAGCACTCACTCCGGCATATCGGAGTTCGTCGTCGCTGAAGGCAAGTTTATCAACTACTACGGCTCCGACGGACTGCAAAGCAACGAGTTCAGTCTGGGTGCAGCCCTCAAGTCCGCAGACGGCAAGATGTTCTTCGGCGGCATCAACGGCGTAACATCCTTCAATCCGCAAGACATCAACGACCAGCGCATACCGCCCGCCCTCTATCTGACAGCCCTCTACGTTATGGACAAACCCGTGGTGGCGGGACAGAAGTCAGGTTCCAAAGAGATAATTTCCGACTTTATAGCCGATGTGGATACTATTCGCCTGAGCCACAAGGACAACATGTTCGCCCTCGAATTTTCGACCTTCTACTACGGTTTTTCAGAGCGAGTCCGCTACGAGTATTTTCTCGAAGGCCTGAGCGCCCAGTGGATGGCAACCGACCCGGGCGTCAACCGGATAGGTTTCACCAATATCAGCTACGGCACATACAAACTGAAAGTCAAAGCCGCCATCTACAACAGCGCCTCGTCCGCAAAAGAAATCACGTTGATAATCTATCCTCCATGGTATCTGACATGGTGGGCTAAACTTGTCTATTTCATACTCACGGCGCTGCTTGCGGTATGGATTTACTTTTTCATATCCGACAATATACGGCACAAAAACGAGATGCTCAGACGCGAACATGCCGAGCAGATAAACGAAAGCAAACTGCAGTTCTTCATCAACGTATCGCACGAGATACGCACTCCGATGACGCTAATAATAAGTCCTCTGGAGAAACTTATTTCGGACAACAAGGATTCCGCGCTGCAGAAGTCGTACCTGCTGATATACCGCAACGCCCGGCGGATTCTGCAGTTAATCAACCAGCTGATGGATGTCCGCAAGATTGACAAGGGGTTGATGAGTATAAAGATGAGCAGGATCGACATCGTAGGATTTATCGACGACCTGATGCAGTCGTTCGAGTTTCAGGCCGACAGGCGGCACATCAAGTTCGACTTCGTCCATACCGACGAGCGGCTCGAAGCATGGATCGACCTTAACAACTTCGACAAAGTGCTGTTTAACATCCTCTCGAATGCTTTCAAGTTTACCCCCGAAGACGGCGAAGTGAGTATCAGGCTGACAACAGGCTACGACGCGACGGCTTCCGGCGCTCTGCACGAATACTTTGAAATAAGGGTCGCCGACACCGGTCCGGGTATCGAAGAGGACAAGATTGAAAGGATTTTCGAGCGTTTCTACCAAATAGAAGGCAGCGGCAACAACTTCGGCACAGGCATAGGGCTGCATCTGGCTCGCTCGCTGGTGATGCTTCAGCACGGCGTTATCCATGCCCGCAATCGCCAAGACCTGCACGGCAGCGAATTTATAATCCGCATGCCGCTGGGCAACGAACATATCAGCGATGTAGAGCGGGAGAATGTGCGTAAAGATGCGGTACATAAAGACCTGCAGGCGGATAAGATAGCTCAGCTGGCGGATGCGGATGCGGGCAGAGCCAGGGTCAAGTCGAAAACCAAATACCGGGTGATGGTTATCGACGACGAGGACGAGATTCGCGACTACCTGCAAAACGAGTTGTCGGACACCTTCAAAATCTCGGCTACCAACAACGGCAAGGATGCGCTGAGTATCATCCTCAAGGAAAAACCCAACCTCGTGATAAGCGATGTGATGATGCCCGAAATGGACGGTATCACGCTGGTCAGAAAGATGAAGTCGAACGTCAACATCAAGCATATTCCCGTGCTGCTGCTCACCGCCAAAGCGACGGATACCGACATAGCCGAAGGTTTCGAGACCGGCGCCGATGCTTATGTTACCAAGCCGTTCAATATCGAGCTGCTGAAGAAGCGCATAATCAGTATCATAGAGAATCGCGAGCGCCTCGAACCGCGAATAAGCGACGGCGAAAACAGCCGGGCCATGATAAAACCTGTAGTACTGCGACCTTCGGACGAGCTGCTCTACGAAAAGATAATGAAGCTGGTGAACGATAACATTGCCGACCCCGACCTGAACGTCGAGTTTATTGCCAACGGCGCAGGCATGAGCCGTGTGCACCTGCACCGCAAGCTGAAAGAGTTGACCAACCAGTCGGCTCGCGATTTTATCCGCACCATCCGCCTCAATCAGGCAGCCGAACTGCTGAAGAATCCCAAGTTGACGGTCTCGGAAGTGGCTTACGCATTAGGTTTCACCAACCTCTCGCATTTCTCGACTTCCTTCCGCGAGTTTCACGGCATGTCGCCAAAAGAATTCAAGGAAGGAAAGAATAAATTGGAATTGTGAATTGTGAATTGTGAATGGTAATTGCCCTCGTCGCATCCCCGTTAGGGGATTCATATCAATAGAAAAAAACATCTCTCTCCTTATTTCCCCGTAGGGGATTCACCGAAAAGCCGGCCGGATTATTTGAACGTGAATCCCCTACGGGAAAAAGGTGTGGATAATACCTTGTTCTATTGATATGTATCCCCTACGTGGAAAAACCGTTCACCATTCAACATTCACCATTCTATTGATATGAATCCCCTACGGGGATGCGCCGTATTTAGCACTCCGCCACCCTCATTGGCATGCACGAAGCAATCTTCCGATTTCGTTAATGCTACTTTCCATATCGTTTATATCTGAAATTGTAACCTGAAATCCAATAATATAACATTAAATACCGGCAATGTAACGTACAGGCAAGAAGATGTAACGTGCAGAAAAGTAATGTAACGTGCAGAAAAGTATTGGGTATTTGTAGAGAGGCGGAAGAATTTTTAAACAACTACCTTTGTACCGCGAAAACGCAAGCGCTCTAAAATACTTTCTTAAGATTTATACAGAACTACAAAAAACTTCCGGGTGTTTCCCTAATCCGACTGGGTGTTTCCCCAATCCGGCTAGGTGTGTCCCTAATCCGGCTAGGTGTATCCCTAATCCGGCTAGGTGTGTCCCTAATCCGGCTGGATGTGTCCCCTAAGACCTTCTATAGGACTACTAAGACATTTCGGAAGACTTCGCAA
>JAITPL010000037.1 GCA_031289445.1 Tannerella sp. | reverse complement strand
TTACGAAGCCAAAAGCATTGGCGGCATGGCTCGAAATGAAACCGTAACGACCGCCACGATAACCGAATACCGTGATAACATCGTTCATCACATCCGGATGATGCGTTGGACGGAAGCGGGCGAATAGCGGCTTGCAGAGCGAGGAAGCAAACTGGTCGCAAAGGGTTACCACCAGCGCGATAGCGAGAAGCAGCATTACTGTCTCGCGCCACCGGGAAGAGCGTCGGTAGAAAAGAGCGCCAATAAAGACGGCAGCAAGCGGCAACCAGGCTATTTTGCCCGAAAACAGCCACATAAACTCATCCAGAAACGGCGTATGAAAACCGTTCAGCCAGAGGAACGCATCGCGCTCTAAAGCAACCAGTGACTCCAACATAAGAGTTAGATTATAGTGATGTCTTTTTTATTAATCCAGCCTACGTCGCCGTCTTCGCGGACTATCTCAAACCATTCGCCCACCGAGTTGCGGATGAAAACCTTTGTGCCTTCGTGGAGGACGAAAAGGTCATTGCCGCTATTGTCGGGCGAACTTTTGACGGTAACGGTCGCCGCAAAGACTATGGCGCCCTTGCGCTCAAGCAGTTCCTTGCGCTGGTTGTAGGCAAAGATATTGGCAAAGATAACTGCCACGAGCAAGACTGTTCCAAGATAGAAAGCCGTCTTCTTGAGGTACATCCGCCTCGAGAAGAAGAAAAGGGCAAGGCAGGCTATAAGCAAAATAAAGCAAACGATGCCTGTTGTAGCCCACGAATCGACGCTTACAAGGTTTTGCACCCCACGAAACCACTCCGCGAGGAAAAACTCCTTGAGAGGCTCGATTTTATCAACCGTCTGTTCCCTGGCCAGTTCGAGGTTGTGGCGCGTATCGCCATCGCCCGGGTTTATAAGCAGCGCACGCTCGTAGTTGAGGATAGCGTTGGCAATCTGTCCTTTCTTATAGCAGGCGTTGCCCAGATTGTAGTACAGCTCGTAGGAATCGCCATACGAGCGGATGAGCGATTCGTAGAGTTCGATAGCCTTGTCGTACTGTTCGGCAGAGTAAGCCGTTTCGGCCTCCTTGATGTCAACTTCCTGAGCCGTCGTCGCACAAACGCAGAGGCAGACAGTTATCAAAAATAATATTTTCCGTATCATAGTCTTATTTTTTGATAGTATTTTCCATATTACCTATAGCGCTAACGGTCTCGTAAAACAGGTTGTCCATCCCGCTCGACACTCCGCTGGGTGCATAACGTGCGAACTCGCACGTGTTGATGATATCGAGAAACTCGGCTGACAGCTCGTCCGAAACGCCATACTTGGTCAACTCGATAGCCACATTATCCTTTGTCAGAGACGAAGGCGGTATGTTGAGTTTGTCGCTGAGATAACCCCAGAGGGCACGCAGCACCTCTTCATAGAAGGCCTCCGACTTCGATTCCTTCAACAGTCGCTCGGCCTGACGCAGGCGGCGGACAGCTGTCTTGTTGGCCTTGCGGGTACGGACGAGCGCGATGTTGGCGTTTTCCTTCACCTGCTTGCGATAGATGATAAAGAAGACGGCAAACAGGATAGCAATCATCAGATAGACCATCACATAGAAGAGAGAGCCGAAGAAGATGTCCTTATTGACCTTGAAATGTGCCGTACCGGTCTTGATATAGCGGATATCCTTGCCGAGGGACTGGACGCTCTGACGGTTAGTGTAGTTGGAAACGACAGGCGCATCTCCCCCACCCTCGCCTTTCTCGACTTGCAGCGAGTATGTGTCGGAGCTTATGGTCTTGTATGATCCCGATTTGGTGTCGAAGAATGAGAACTCGACGGCAGGTATCTCGAAATCGCCTGCATAGCGCGGAATAGCCATATATTCAATGGTTTTGGTACCGCTGGAGCCGGATGTCGTTATCTTGATATTACTATTATCGACCTTGGGGTCATAAATCTCGAAATCGTTAGGAAACTTTATCTCGGGCGTTTTGAGCAGTTTGATATTGCCGTTGCCCTTGACAGTCAGCTTTATAGTGATAGCTTCATTGGCTTTCAGAGACGTCTTGTTGATTGTGGAACCCATGGTGAACGAGCCTACAGCGCCCGAAAACGAAGCCGGCTTGCCTGGCGGAAGCGGCTTGACGTCGATTGTTACAGGCGGGGTAACGAGTTCTTTGGCTACGCTCTGATTCTGGTCGAAGAAATCTTCAAAGAAATTGCGGGTGCGAGCCTGATTACGTACGCGAACTATAGCCTCTGCCTTGGCGCTGCCTATTGTTATCTGACCCGAACGCTGCGGATAAAGCACCGTCTGTTTGACAATAGCCGCCTGATAGTTGCGACCGTTATAGTTTTCGAGTTCCCACTGCGCTTCTTCCTTGCGCTCGACATCCTGAGCGAGAAAACCCTCAAACTCCGGAAATTTCGGATTATTAAGGCCTTGAAGGTTAAGAACGGTATATAGTTTGAATGTAACGAGGAAGCCTTCCTGTTCATATACGCTACGGTTTGACACTATCATGCGCATAAATATATCATCTCCGCTGACTGCTGCCGTTCCGGCTTGCTGTTGAGCCGCTCCCCCACCCTGCTGTGCAGCTTTATCCGGCGGCAATACTTTTATAGTCAGGACATTCGACTTGTATTCCGAGTTACCTATCTTTATCGAAGCGGGCGGGATATTAAACTCACCCTCTTTTTTAGCGGAAAAAACGTAGGTATAGGTAATATATTCAAAGGATGAGCTTTTACCGTTGACGATTTGTACTGAAGAGCCTTTCGATAGGCTTGGTCCCGCCAGATTGTTGAAATTTTCGAGGATAGCAGGGTCGAGCCTTAAATCCGTTCCTTTCTGGCTGTTGAAGGTGTATTGCAACTGAAACTGCTGCCCTACGATAACCGCTTTGGGTGCAGAGCCTACGAAAGGAATATTTTGGGCATGGACAGGGACGCCGCCGCCACTGCCGACAAGCATCACCGTAACCCCAATTATTAAATAAACTAACTTCTTGATTGCCATATCATTGAATTTTTACCATTGTTTATCTTTTTTGCGGCTTTGTTGTTGCTGCATTTGCACTTTCTTGACCTTTTCCTGAGTATCTTTCTCGTCCTGCAGGAAAGCGTCGAGTATCTGCTGAGCGTTGTCGCGGCTAATCTGCTCGTTTTGCTGTTGCTGTTCCTGAGTTTTTTGCTCTTTCTGCTCCTGATCCTTTTTCTGCTGGTCTTGCTTATCCTGCTGTTGATCTTGCTTTTGTTCCTGCTCTTTCTCCTGTTCTTTTTCGTCGTCTTTCTTATCCTGATCCTGGTCCTGATCTTGGTCTTGCTGTTCCTGTTGTTGCAGAAGTTTCTGCGCCAATGCGAGGTTATAGCGCGTCTCGTCGTCGGCGGGATTGAGGCGCAGCGATTGCTTGTAGGCCTCGATGCTCTTTTGGTATTCTTTAGCTTTCATGCCTACATTGCCCATGTTATGAAAGACTTGAGAGATACGGCCGGCGTTTTCGGGGTCTTCGTTAAGCAGGCGCTCGGTCTGTCCGGCCACGAGTTGATACTGCTCTGCCGCTTCGGGGAATTTTTCCTGCTTGTAGAGGGCGTCGCCGAGGTTATAGAGACCTTCTACCGAACGCGGATTGACGTCTATGCTCTTGCGATAGGCTATTTCGGATTCGGTGTATTTTTCTTTCTCATACAGTTTGTTACCTGCGCGTACATTTTTACGTTCGGCCTTTTGCGCCGACGCCGTTGTCGCTATACACATACAAATAGCTGTTAATAAGATACTTACCTTCTTCATTGCATTTACCATATTATGAAAACAGTTTAACATTGCGGAACAGTCGGTTTTTGCGCTCCAGAACGAGGAACTCAATGATAAGCAGCGCCAGCGTTATCCACGCCAGCATCGGGAACTGCTCGTCGTACTCGGAATAGACCTTACTCTCGACTTCGGATTTCGACATCTTGTTTATCTCTCCCTGCAAGGCCTTGAGCGCCGAGTTGGTATTGTCGGCGCGAACATATAGCCCCTGACCGGCCTGTGCTATATTTTGGCACATGTTCTCGTTGAGTTGCGTAATGACCACATTGCCTTCGTTATCCTTGAAATAGTCGCCATTGCCTGTGGGTATGGGCTTGCCTTCGGGCAGACCTATACCGACAATATTGACCTTGACGCCTTTCTCGGCTGCTTCGGTAGCTGCTTTGACGGCGTCGTCCTCATGATTCTCGCCGTCGGTAATCAAAACTATCGTCTTGCTCGTCTCCTCGTCGGGGGTGAACGAGCGCATTGCCAGATTGATAGCCGCGCCTATGGCTGTTCCCTGCGTAGAGACCATAGCCGGATTGATTGAGGTGAGAAACATTTTGGCAGAGATATAATCGGATGTGATGGGCAACTGCGTGAATGCGTCGCCGGCAAAGACTATCAGCCCCATCTTGTCGTTATTGAGGTCGTCGCAGAGGCGCGAGAGCATCTGTTTAGCTTTTTCGAGGCGGTTAGGCTTGATGTCCTCTGCGAGCATCGAGTTGGATACATCGAGGCATACCATCACTTCAATGCCTTGACGCTTAACGCTTTCGAGCTTCGAGCCGAACTGCGGACCGGCGATAACGAAAATCATCACCGTAAGAGCGGCAAAGACGATGGAAAACTTTAACAGCTTGCGTTTACCCGACCTTTCGGGCATCAGCGAGTATATCAGTTCGGGCGCTCCATAGCGGCGTATAGCTCGCTTGCTCGCTTTGACCGTATAGTAGTGGAAAAGCAGCAGGGCGGGCAGTATAAATAGCAGATATAAAAATTCGGGATGTGCAAATCGAAACATAAAGACTGATTTTTTACGGTATATTTCTCAATAATGTATATCTCAGAAGCAGTTCGACGAGCAGCAGCGCGAAGACCAACAGAGCCAGAGGCTTGTATTCTTCCTGCTTTTTGCTGTATTGCTGAACGCTTATTTTGGTCTTTTCCATCTTGTCTATTTCTTCGTAGATGGATTTCAGACTGCTGTTGTCGGTAGCGCGAAAGTACTGACCGCCTGTAATCGAGGCTATCTGTTGAAGCGTAGGCTCGTCGATATCAACTTTCACGTTCTGGTACTGCACTCCGTAGGGCGTCTGAAAGGGATGAGGCGCTTCTCCACGAGTGCCTACGCCTATGGTATAGACGCGGACGCCGAAAGTGCTTGCTATCTCGGCAGCAGTTACGGGAGCTATCTCGGTACGGTTATTCGAGCCGTCGGTGAGCAGGATGATGACGCGCGACTTGGCTTTGCTGTCCTTGATGCGGCTGACGCCGTTGGCAAGTCCCAAGCCGATAGCCGTTCCGTCCTCAATCATGCCGCTCTTTATATCCTTAAAAAGATTGAGCAGCACGGCATGGTCGGTAGTGAGCGGACATTGGGTGAAACTCTCGCCCGAAAACAGCACCAAGCCGATATTGTCGTCCGGTCGTCCGTTTATGAACGAGGCGGCGACGTTCTTCGAGGCTTCCAGACGATTGGGCTTGAGGTCTTCGGCAAGCATACTGCCCGAAATGTCCATCACAAGCATGATATCAATACCTTCGGTACTGCGGTTTTCGAGGCTGTTGGTCGATTGCGGACGCGCAAGGACGACGATAAGCAGCGCCACGGCAGCCATGCGCAATACCGCAGGCAGATGTCGCAGATAGACTTTCAGCGTGCTCGTCCTGGGACGGTTGTCGAAGGCCTGTAACGCTGATACTTGCAGCGAGGCCTGCTTCTTCCTCAGCTTCCAGACGTACCATGCCGCCAAGGGTATCAGCAGCAATAATAAATATAAATAATGAGGATTTGCAAATATCATATAGTTTCGTTTATTTCTTTGTTAGTTTGTTGTTGCGGGGACTCGTCCGAAGCCGCTGCAATTGCGGTGGGAGCGACTGCGGCCACTTTCTTTGTGCCGTCCACGAAAGTATTGGCATTGCGCATACTGAGATCGTTCTCGTCGGGCAGCGGATGCAGTTTCGCAAACTTCACAAAGTCTGACAGTTGCAGTATCTGCTTCAATACATGCAATACATCTTTGTTACCCTTTTCTTCTTCCTCTATGAGGTCGAGTATTTCGGACGAAGTCATCTCCATAGCTTCAAAGCCGTAACGCGCTGTCATATAACGTCTTAGCGTGTCGGTTATCTCGGTGTAATAATCCTTGAAGCGACTTTGTTGCCATAGTTTGCGTTCGCGTATCTCGTTAAGTTCCTTGATAGCCTGCTCGTGAGGCGGCAACAGCGGTACGCGCTTGCCTCCTTCGGAGCGTGCGGGACGGCGACGCCAGCGTTTGTAGTAATAGTATGCCGCGCCCGCGAGGAGCAGTACAAAGAGTATGCCGAAAATCAGCGGATAGTAGTCGGCAAGCACGAACGGCGGCTTCCAAACGGCCTTAATATCGTAGTATTCATCCGGTGCGTCGAGGTTGACTTCGGGAGGTGTAACCTTTAGCGCCACCTGCTCCGAGCGGATTGTATCGCGACCGTCGATAGCGATAAACGACGGCAGCAGATAGAGAGCCGAATCGAATGAGGTTATCAGCAGGTCGTAGTTGATAGAGACGCGATTGTTCTTTATATCGACCGTATCCGGCGGCGTAATCCGCAGTACCTCAACGCCTTCGGTCAGTAGCTCGCCGGGCGGAGGCAGGGGTACGAGCACCTGCCGGTCGCGGTCGGTCGTAACGCTGAGATGTATAACGGTCTGCTCGCCAATCATAATATCGGCGACCTCAATCTTCACATCCACAAGCGTAGGCAGCTGGGCGTAGGCGGATGTTCCTGCTTGCACGGCGGCAAGCAAGACCGTAAGTAATAATATGCTATGAAACTTTCTGATAATCATCGTTTTTCTTAATTTCGTTTATGAAACAATGCGAGCAATGATTTAACATAATCGTCTTCGGTGCGAATAGATACCGAATCGACGCGGCACTTGTTGAATGCCTGTGCCATCTCGTCCTGCCGACGCTGCCACCACGCGCTATAAGTGCGTCGCGTGCCGGAGGACGAAGTGTCAATCCACCGCTCGCGTCCGGTCTCTGCATCCCGCATCTTTATCAGTCCTACAGGCGGAAGTTCGGTTTCGCGACGGTCATAAACCTGAATGGCTACAACATCATGCTTGCGATTGGCGATAGTCAGCGCATCCGAATAATTTCCCCTGTCGATAAAATCCGATATAAGGAAAGTAGTACAGCGCTTTTTGATAGCGTTCGTAAGATACTTCAAGGCCTGCGATATGTCGGTCTTGTTGTTTTGGGGCTGAAAATCGAGCAGTTCGCGGATGATATAAAGGATGTGCTTGCGGCCTTTCTGCGGGGGAATAAATTTCTCTACCCTGTCCGAAAAAAAGATGACGCCTATCTTGTCATTGTTTTGGATGGTCGAGAAAGCCAGAGTAGCGGCTATCTCGGTTGTCATCTCATTTTTCATCATGTTTTTGGTGCCGAAATTCTTGCTCCCCGAAACGTCGATAAGCAGCATGACGGTCAGTTCGCGCTCTTCTTCATATACTTTCACGTAGGGGCGCGCATAGCGGGCTGTTACGTTCCAGTCGATGTCGCGTATGTCGTCGCCAAACTGATACTCGCGCACCTCGCTGAAGGCCATACCGCGTCCCCTAAAGGCCGAATGGTACTCGCCTGCAAAGATATTGCGCGACAGTCCCCGCGTCTTAATCTCAATCTTCCTTACTTTCTTGAGAAGTTCGTTCGTTTCCATAGAATCAAGGCACTTCGACTTTGTTCAGTATCTCGCTGATTATTTCTTCTGAAGTAAGATTGTTGGCTTCGGCTTCGTAACTCAGACCTATGCGGTGGCGCATGACGTCGTGGCATACGGTGCGCACGTCTTCGGGGATGACATAGCCGCGACGCTTGATGAATGCGTAGGCGCGGGCTGCCAGCGCGAGGTTGATGGAGGCGCGGGGCGATGCTGCGAAGGCTATCATGTTGGTGAGGTCTTTCAGGCCGTATTCGACCGGGAAGCGGGTGGCAAATACTATATCGACGATGTATTTCTCAATCTTCTCGTCAAGATAGACCTCGCGCACAATCTTGCGTGCTTCGAGAATCTCGTCAACCTTCAAAACCGGCTTGATGCTAATCTTCTCGCCGCTGATATTCTGACGGATAACGAGTTTCTCCTCTTCTTTTTTGGGATAGTTGATTATTACTTTGAGCATGAAACGGTCAACCTGCGCTTCGGGCAGCGGATAGGTGCCTTCCTGTTCGATAGGATTCTGGGTCGCCATCACAAGGAATGGCTCAGGCAGCTTGTAGGTCGTCTCGCCTATCGTTACCTGACGCTCCTGCATCGCTTCGAGCAGCGCACTCTGCACTTTGGCAGGCGCACGGTTGATTTCGTCCGCAAGTATGAAGTTGGCAAAAATAGGCCCTTGCTTCACGCTGAACTCCTCGTTCTTCTGGCTGTAAATCATCGTACCGATGACGTCGGCAGGCAGCAAGTCGGGTGTAAACTGTATGCGGCTGTACTTGGCGTCTATAAGCGAAGCCAATGTTTTTATAGCCAGCGTCTTAGCCAGTCCCGGCACTCCTTCGAGCAGGATATGGCCATCCGACAGCAACCCTATCAGCAGGGATTCAATCAGATGTTTTTGTCCTACAATCATTTGACCCATACCGGTCACAATCATGTTCGCAAATGCGCTTTTACTTTCAATCCGTTCGTTCAATTCTCGGATATCTACTGTCTCATTCATAAGATTAGTAAAATTATTGTTTATAAAATTTTTTATTGAATATACGTTGTTTCAGGGCGCAAATGTATAAATTATTATCCGAAAACAGCGAAGATTTGTTGTTAAATAAATATAAGATAATTTTAATTAATTCAAATCCGTAAAAATTCACGGTTACGGCGCTGCATATCCACTATTGCGGAATATGCAGCGACCGTGCACGTTACGCTTACCGGATTCAATGCTCATGCTCTTCGCCTTCCTCGTGGCTCAGTTCGACTTCGCGGACTGCGTGCGATTCATTGCCGGCCTCGTCGGTGCAATAGACCATGAAATGGTAATGACCGGGCGTGGCGTTTTCGGGGATGACGATTTCAAGATGATGTATCGAGGCGTTTTTCTTGCCTGATACATCCCACGACTTGTTGAAGGCAAAGGGAGTAGTGTTCTCGTCTTCGCCGGCCGAGCGGACGGTAAGCTCGTGAGTATGACTGTTGAAATTATTGTGTATCTCGACTTTGTAGGATTTAAGCCCTTCGTCGTCCGAGAGTTCCATCTCGAAATGTACCTCGCCTCCGATATGAAGCAGTTCATCGTTTTCAGGCTCGATGAGGTTAATGACAGGAGGCGTGGTGTCGCTTTCCGTATCACATGATGTAGATAAACTCAGCGCCGATATGGCGAAACTTACTGTAAATAAATATTTGAATATTCTCATAATTTTGAATTGTAAATTGTGATTTTGACCGTCAGATTGCGTCCCGGCTCGGGAATTTCGACTTTCCGGTAGAAACTGAGGTGATTGAAGTATTTGGTATCAAACAGGTTGCGCAGCGAAAGCGACAACTCGACGGCGGCGCCTGCGAACGGTACGGAGATACTGCCGCCGAGATTAAACAGCTCGGCGCCGGGAGTGCGGCTCTCGTTTTTTGCTACCCTGTTTTGAGCGGCTATGTTATACATTTCGGTATAAACCTGAAAGTTCTTGATATTCAGCGAGAGAGTGTTGCGCAACGAAGCCGGAGGAGAGAAGCTCAAAGGCGTCCGCTCGGTCCGGTTGTAAGTGTAAACATACTCGCCCGCAATAGAATATTTCAGGACTTTCAGCAGACGTGCATCGAGCGAAACCTCTGCGCCTGCAAAGACTGCTTCGGCGCCGGTATAGCGGTAAATCTGCCCTGCATGTGGCAGTACAGACCACTCGCCGGTGGGTTTCAGATAAATGTAGTTGTCATAGCTGCTGAAGAATGATGCGGCAGAGAGCGAAATATCTTGATTGTCAAAGATATATGATCCGTCAAGCTGCCAGCCTCTTTCGGATGAAAGAGCGGTCTCGCCCTGTTCGTGGCGGAATGTACCGTGATGAACGCCATTAGCGGCAAGTTCGTTAGCCCCCGGCAAGCGGAAACTGCTACCTATATTCGCTTTCAACGAATGATGCGCGGCAGGATTCCAGACTATGCCAAGCGAGCCGGAGAAGTTGCCGAACGAGCGGTCAACAGGATAACTTCGCCACCGGTACTGTTCCGTCAGCTCATCATTATAACCCATTTCGTGCAGATACTGATTCAGATAGGGATCGCTATAAGCCGAAATGTTGATTTTTCCGTAATCATAGCGGACGCCTCCGCTTACAGACAGCTGCGTCGATAGTTGCCGCTCGCTCAAGGCAAACAGGCCGGCAGTCAGGCGGTCGTATTCGGGCAGTAGAAACGAATAGCCGTCGATACGGTTTTGCTGATACTGGAAATCGCTGCCGAGGGTGTTCACGAAATCGCCGCAAGCAAGCGAGCGCAGTTTGGCCGAGGCGCTGAAAGTATTGAGCGCAAACTGCAATTCCTTGTCGGGCGCGACCGTTGGCGGCTGTTGCGAGCCGTAATGCGTATGGAATTGACTCCATTCTTCGCGATGGTTGTTCTGAAATCCAATATCTACCGTACCTGCAACGTTATCCCAAAAATATTGCTGACGCGAGCTTGCTTTGAGATGATTCACAAGACTGAAAGGCAGCTCTATATTGCGACTGTCGCCATCGTCACGGACGCGCGAAACGTCGGGAATGCCGTGTGCGCCGGGGAAGAAACCTGTCTTCTGGTACGTATCGCTGAAGGCATAGCCGGACGAATAGCGTCCCTGACGAAACTCGGCGTAGAAGTTGACGTCGCGTTCCAGACCCGCAGTATTCTTCAGACGATGGTTGTAAACAGGTATCTGTTGTGTGAGATAGACAATCGTATCTGCCGGTATCCGGTAGTCGGCAAAATGCTTCTCGGAATAGCGCAGTTTGGCGTACAGGGCGTCGTGTTTGAAACCCAGCATCACGGAGCCTTCCAAAGCGTTCGTAGCCGATTTGGTTAGCAGGGATACCTCGCTGTGCAGACCGTTGTTCTCAGGCGCAGGCGTTTGTGTAATCTCGATTACGCCTCCCATGGCATCGCTCCCATAGAGCAGTGAAGATGGGCCTTTGCGCACCGCTACACGTTCTATATTGAAAGCGTCGATTTCGAAGCCGTGATCGCTTCCCCATTGCTGTCCTTCCTGCTTGATGCCGTTCTCGACCATCGACACGCGATTGAATCCCATACCGCGAATCACAGGTTTGGAAAAGCCCGATCCTACGTCCATCGAACGTACTCCCGGCAGATATTCGAGTGTCTGCATCAGATTGCCTGTGAAATGCGAGTGAAGAAATTCTTTCCCGGCGACCTCAACAGGAAGCGTCGAGCTGCGATTGACCCTTGTCCGATAGGACGCGGCCGTAACTGTAACGCTGTCCAGTTCAATCGTCTTGATGGAATCCTTCTCCTGGGCATTTGCCGACAATACGGATACAAACATGAACACAACCGGATAAATTCTGTTATGCATGTTTATTTGTTTACGGAATTAACTGTTAACCCTTCCCTCTGATGAGAAAGTTAAGGGTTGAAATACTCGCCTTGGGGTCGTGCTCCCGCTATGAGGGCGCGACCGTGTTTAATGTGTGAGGGGGCGCTCGCAGGAGGTTGGTTGTATAAAAGGGTATATGGATTTCTTCGGTATAGTCGGTGATGATGCGGGTGTTCAGCTCCCTAACGACGGGATGCGGGGCGTCAACCTTGGTCTTTGTATAGAGGAAGACGGTGAACTGGCAAATCTTGCAGCAAGTGCAGTCGTCGCATGGATGATTATGGTGGTGTTTGCCGTTATGATGCGGACAGTCGGCGGTAGCATGATGCGGGTCGTTTTCGATGCCGTGAAGAGATTTTGCAACATAAGGCAACATGAAGATACCCGCAAGCATCCACACAGCAAAAGCCTTATATGTTCTACATTTCTTCATTTTTTGTCCACTATTGTTCTGCAAAATTACATGAAATTTTCGAGATTTACAAGTGCGAGGGATGGAAAAAGTTTATTACGGAGGAAAGACAGTGATTATTTTTCGATATGTCAAATAAAAATGCGGTGAAAATAATCGTTTCAGCCGTGAATCACCGATGAGAGCGAACTTAGTAATTGCATGGATGTAAATAGATCTACTTACACCGCCAAGCTATTAATAATGCACGGCGCAACACAAAAAGGGCGGGTTTCGCTATCGAAATCCGCCCTTTAACAGAAAAAAAACCTGAAATGAGCTATTGTCACCCGGAAAAATTCCGCTTTGACCGTCGC
>JAITPL010000034.1 GCA_031289445.1 Tannerella sp. | reverse complement strand
ATTTGCGCGAGCCGCCGTCGCCGTAAGGGCCATCCCACATCAGATGTCCCGCTTTGGAAGAGATAATCAATTCATCCCGATGAGTTTTCAGGTGAGTTTTGAATATTTTTCCGAAATTGGTTTCGGCGCTTCCCGGAGGCGGCCCGTAGTTATTCGCCAAGTCAAAATGCGTGATACCCTGCTCAAAAGCATGGAGAATCATTTGCGTTGCCGAAGAAAAATCGTCAACGTCGCCGAAATTATGCCATAAACCCAATGATATCAAGGGCAATTGCAATCCGCTGTTTCCACAAAATCTGTAATTCATACTGTTTAAATTATTATTGATGATAAATTCTCTGTTCTTTGTCTGTGCAAAGTTAGCAAAAAATTATCGATTCCCGACATGCTTAGAATAAATACTTGCATAAATCATATTGTAGATATTGTACTTGGTACAATAAGCCTTTTATAGATATTGTATTTAGTACAATAAGGCCTTTTTGGTATTATTCCTATAAATCGCACATTATCAGCGACAAATACTTTACCGTATCAGGCGTTCCGAATTATCAATTGTCAATTATCAATTATCAATTGCTCTGTGATGCGTGGTGAAGTCCAGCTATCAACGACTATCTCTATCTGCGAAGCCTTCAGGGCGGACGCAAATTCAATCTCGACCGACTGCTCGTCGCCGGGCATCAGGGTGATATAGTTGTCGGAATAATGCACAGGCAAAATACGGCGATGTGTTGTTTTGTCGAACACCTTGATGCGGTTGAAAAACGAAATCCCCGCTTCAGCTTTCAGACGTACAACACCTTTGTAATTATCGCCTTCAACTCCGAACTCACTCCGAACGGAAGGCTTGTTTGCAGGCAGTTTTGCAAGGCCGGTATAATCTTTAGGGCGGGTAGTCAGCCAATAAATATTGGTAGTCAACCGGCTAGCGCCCTCAAACATACTTAGTTTCAGGAAGTAAACCCCATCGACGCCTTCAGGAACAGGAACCGCAAACAGACGCTTGACACTGTTGGCCGCGGACTGTTCGCTTGTCTTTTGCTCCCAAACGACCGAGCCGTCGGTCTTGTAGAGTTGAGCTATGACTTCAACCCTGTGATCGCTCACGGCGGTATTGACCAACTCCACTTCCTTGCTCGCGAGATTGTACTGCGGATGCAGAGGCTCGCAACCCTTGCGTGTACCGTAGAGCGTGGCGTTGACGTCAAGAAACCAGTCGTACATTTGCCCGCGCAGTGAAGTCCAGGGGTTTTGCGTTTTCCAGATAAGAATACCCGTGTACCACTCCCACATCTTTGAAGCTCGTCCTTCCATGAAACTGCGGTACTGGTCATAGTTGACCGCTTGCGCGTATTTGCAGTATGTTTCTATATCTTTCACGGCTCCATAGCGTTCGAGGTGGTCGCCATAACCCAAATCCTTATGATAAGTCCATGCTGCCGAAACCTGCCGTCCGCGCGGCAAGTCGGCAAGTTCGGCTTCGGTCATCATCTCGCGCATGCTCTCCACTTCGGGCGAGCCTATCGAGCCGGCTTCGGGATTGAAAGGCGTAGAGCGGAAGGTGAAAAACCATTCAGGCTCCTGAATACCGTAAGGACCGTCGCCAACGCCTCCGATAGTGTTGCGGGTGAAAAGAGTATCCGTAGAATAACTTATAAACAGTCTTTCGGGGTCCAATCGCGGGAAGATGTCGGTACGCAACGCGGCGTCGATATCTTTGGCGAGCGGCCACTCGTTAGCGCCGCACCAGATGCAGAGGCTGGGATGATTGCGTATCATCTTAACCTGGTCTTCGACAGAGGCGAGGAACAGCGAGTGATTATCCGGATACTCCCAGCGCCGTTCGCGCGAATCGGCTTTCATCGGGTCAACCCATGCGCCGTTGCAGTCGCCGCTACCCCAGAGGTCTTGAAATACAAGTATGCCGTATTCGTCGCAGGCGTCATAGAACTCAGGTCGTTCGAGCAGTGCGCCTCCCCAGACGCGAATCATGCGCACGTTCATCTCGGCATGAAAGCGTACTTCGGCGCGATAGCGTTCGGGCGAAAGGCGCAGCAGCCAGTCGGATGCAATATAGTTGCCGCCGGTCATGTATATCGGCTGTCCGTTGACATAAAATACGCGACCGCCGTTCACTTCCGAAAGGCCTGAAGTTATTTCTCTGATTCCATAGCGAAAGGTACGGCTGTCGGATACTTGCCCTGCGCCGGTCTCAAACCGGATACTCATATCGTACAGCTCCTGTCGGCCAATGCCGTTAGGCCACCACAGACGCGGGTTTTTAACGCTTATTTCCTTCAGCTCCACCTGTCGGGTCTCGTTGGCTGCCAGCGTGACTGATTGCGTTTGACGCTGTCCGTCGGTCTCACAAATTAATGTACCCGAAACAGCTGCCGGTGATGTATTCACCAACTCAACCGAAGTGTTCACAAAGGCATTTTTCTGCGAACCTTCAGGCTGGCGCACTCCCGGAACGCGGGTCACAAGATATGGATGCTGCACACGCACGGCGCCGCTGACGCTTATCGAAACCTCATCCCAGATGCCCGTATTGCGGTCGCGCACAGGTTGTATCCAGTCCCATCCGGGCGTAAACTGCATCGTTACATTGCGGGCTATCATGCCGTCGCCACCCTGTCCGCCATTGGGATTACCCGGATAATCGGGCGGATAGACTATGACCGCCAGCCGGTTGCCGCTCGCCCGCAGAGAGGATGTGATATCGTAGCTCTTGCGCAGGAACATCCCTTCGTGGGTGTCGGTATTCAGCCGTTTGCCGTTCAGGAAAATTTCGGCCCTGTAGTTGATACCCCGAAAATTCAACCAAACAGTCTGATTATCATCCGGCAGAGCGCTTAAATCGAACTCGCGCACAAACCAGAATGTATAAAACTCCTTGCCTGCATCATAGATGTCGGGGATAAGCATGTTGTTGAGGCTAAACTCCGGCGCGGGAAAAACCTTGTTGTCGAGCAGCGTAGTCAGTACCGTGCCCGGAACACGCGCCGCAATCCAGCCGCTACGGTCGAAAGCGCCCGTGCTCAGACGGTTGCCGTCTATCTTGATTTCATTTGCCCTTTTGGCCAGCCAGCCTGTATTGAGCGCCGTTTTCTCGCCGTGTTTAGGCAAAACAATCTCCCTGTTCGTCTCGTTTTCGGATGCTACGCAGGTGGCGGCAGCCGACAAGGCGAACAACGCAAGCAGGAATATCTTCTTCATCTCTTAAAACTTGACTGTTTTAGGCTCGCCTCCGAATGAGTTGAAGGTTGCGGTAACGTTTTTGAGATAGAGCACGAGAGTCTTCTCGTCTTCGGCCGAGTACATCCTTTTCAGTTCGGGATACTGTTCGAGCATGTAGCGCTTGACTTCGATGCGTTCGTCGGCAACGGTCGTCGCCTCGATGCGCAGCCACTCGCCGTCAGTCGGGTTATAGGCGCAAATCTCGATGTTCGGATTGACTTTCAACTGTTTAGCTACATTCTTGAGCTTGCTCGTTTGAATGTACAGTTTGTCCTCGAAGATGGCGATAGTGCCGAAAGGACGTACTCGCGGCTTGTCGCCGTCAACTGTTGCGATAAAATAGAAACCGCATTTCTTCACAAAATCATTAACTTCTTTCATAGATGTTTTCTCCTTTTCTTTTATTGCGGCACGGTTTGCCGGCTTTTCGCCCGCGGCGGTAAAAGACGCAAACATTACTGCCATTAATACTACAATTCTCTTCATACATTTATTTATTTTTGTTGAATCGAGGCTGCAAAAGTACATGAAATTTT
>JAITPL010000029.1 GCA_031289445.1 Tannerella sp. | reverse complement strand
CAGCTATCTGACGCGAGCGAATCATCGTTTCGTGTTCGCGTTCCTTGGCCTCTTCGTACCTGTCGAGGTCGCCCTGCCGTGCGAAACGATAGACCTTCTTAGGCTCGTCTTCCGTGCGGTAGCGGTTTTTTTTCATCTGTGCAAAGACGAGTTGTCCGGTCAGTGTAACGGTACCTATATCGTGTCCCGGAGATGCTTCGACAGCCACGACGTCGCCTTTTTTCAACTGTAGCCGGTCAACATTGAGATAGTATCCCTTGCGGGTGTTTTTGAACTGCACTTCGATGTAGTCGGTAGCAAGTTGAGCTAACTCAATATCATTGAGCCAGTCGTAGTTGTTGAGTTTATTTGTTACACGCGAGCATCCTCTTATACAAATTCCGCAGCAGCTGCCTGTTGTATTTTGGACAAATCTCATGCTTCAATAAGGTTATGTTTTCTGAAAATCTTTTGAATGGCGTCGAGAGCGAAGTCCAGCTGTTCAATCGTATGCGTGGCCATCAGCGAGAAGCGTATCAGCGTATCCTGCGAAGCTACTGCCGGCGATACCACCGGATTGACGAAAATACCTTCGTCGAACAGCTCCTTGACTATAAGGAACGTAAGATTGTTGTCGCGGATAAAGAGCGGGATGATAGGCGTTGCCGTGTGGCCTATCTCGCATCCTATACGGCGGAATCCGTCGAGTGCGTAGTTGGTCAGTTTCCACAGATGCTCTATGCGTTCAGGCTCGCTCAGCATTATGTCGAGCGATGCATTGGCGGCGGCTATGGAGGCCGGTGTGATGCTTGCGCTGAAGATATAGGTGCGGGCATGATGTCGCAGATAGTTGATGGTGTCGCGGTCGGAGGCTATGAATCCGCCGAGCGAGGCGAACGACTTGCTGAAAGTGCCCATCACAAGGTCAACATCGTCGGTTACTCCGAAGTGATTGCATACTCCGCGTCCCTGAGCGCCGAAGACCCCCAGACCGTGCGCCTCATCTACCATGATGCTTGCATTGTACTGCTTGGCCAGACGCACAATTTCGGGCAGTTTGGCCACATCGCCTTCCATGCTGAAAACGCCATCCACAACAATTAGCTTGATCTTGCCGGCTTCGCATTTCTGCAACTGTTTCTCAAGCGATTCCATATCGTTGTGCTTGAACTTCAGCTTGGTTGAAAACGAGAGGCGGATACCTTCGATAATCGAGGCATGATTGATCTCGTCCCAGATGATATAGTCTTCGCGTCCTGTGAGGCAGGAGAGGACGCCTTCGTTGACCTGAAAGCCGGTAGAGAAGGACATGGCCTCCTCCTTGCCCACGAACTCGGCGAGGCGCTCTTCCAGCTTGACGTGTATGTCAAGCGTACCGTTAAGGAATCGCGAGCCGGCGCATCCGGTACCGTACTTCTTTATCGCGTCGATAGCTGCTTCCTTTACTTTGGGATGGTTTGTCAGCCCGAGGTAAGCGTTCGACCCGAACATCAGAACTTTCTTTCCGTCGATTTTAACCACTGTATCCTGGTCGCTTTCTATCTCGCGGAAATAGGGATATATTCCGGCCGCCTTGGCCTTCTGAGGCTCGTTATATTTTGCAAGTTTGTCTCTTAATGAACTCATACAAGTATAATTTGATGTGAAAAACGATGCAAAAGTAATAAAAAATTATGATTAATCCATTTTCCCGTCTTAAATTTGTATATTTGCAGAAAAAAAACAGTCAATGAGCACAGAAATAAGGAAGGTTCATGCCATAATCAATCCCGTATCGGGAGCGGGATCGAAGAGTAGGATACCCGAAATCATCACGTCGCGCTGCATGAGTTGCGAGATTGCGCTTGATTTGCTTTATACCGAGCGGGCGGGTCATGCCACCGAGCTTGCCCGCAAGGCAATAGATGCGGGCGCCGACTGTGTGATTGCCGTCGGGGGCGACGGCACGGTCAACGAGATAGCCAAGACGCTTGTTCATTCCGACGTCGCGCTTGGCATCATACCTAAAGGCTCCGGCAACGGTCTGGCTCGCGAACTGAGCATTCCCATGGATGTACGCGGGGCGGTGGATGTGATTTTTGCAAACCATTACAGCATCATCGACGCCTGCAAGGCTAACGACATGGTATTTTTCTGTACCTGCGGGGTAGGTTTCGATGCGGCTATAAGCGCGGAGTTTGCCAAGGAGACGCATCGCGGCTCGCTGGCTTACCTGAAAGCTATCGTCGAGGAGTATCTCAACTACAGTCCGGAGGTCTATGAAGTGCATATCGACGACCATACAATCAAGGAAAAGGCTTTTCTGATAGCCTGCGCCAACGCTTCGCAGTACGGCAACAATGCCTTTATTGCGCCTCATGCCGATATTAGCGACGGACAGATGGATGTAACCATTCTATCGCCTTTCACGGCCATGGATATTGGCGCGCTGGCATTCCAGATGTTCACCAAGACGCTTGATAAAAGCAGCAAGATAAAGACATTCAAAACCGGCAAGGCTCATATTTCGCTACAGAGCGACGGCGTGATGCACATCGACGGCGAGTCGGTGAAGGTTAGTAAAGAGATAGAGTTGTCGGTCATGCGTTCGGCATTGAAAGTATTGACCCCCGAAAACCTGCCGTTCGTATATGGAATGCAACGCAGATTCAATGAAGTGATAAGGTTTTTTTCCGTATAGGGGTTATTAATTGTGAATTGTGAATTATGAATGGCCTGACGGATGTGCGACACGCACTGAAGGGGCTATAATTGCGTCATAGGGGCGTATTGCATACGCCCAAACATTATCAAGGGCGACCGCAAGGGATCGCCCCTACACCCGATTCATACCAATAGGATTATGATGGTGTTATTGCAGGGGCGAAGCTAACTTCTAATTTCTAGTTTCTAACTTCTAATTTTATTTCCGTCATTGCGAGGAGGTTAGTAAACAAGTTTAGCAAAGAAAAGGAATGACGATGGAGGACTGCGACCGTCACAGTTTCCCTCAAAAATAATACCTTTTCGGTTAAAAATCGGCGAAAACGGGATTGCAAAACCCCGGCTGTCGCCTGGAGCCGTATTGGAGTCCGATTGCGAGTACGGGATTACCGCTCAAGGACAAACAGGATATATGGAGTCTGACAGCCATCATTACAAGCTTTTTACAGGCATCCGTATTGACCGGTAAAGTCCC